>NZ_ANKP01000251.1:0-16350 GCF_000319775.1 Cupriavidus sp. HMR-1 | reverse complement strand
CCGTGCCCGAACGCGCGTGCGCCGTGGCCGAGGCGGCCGTGGTCGCCGCGCGCGAGCTGGGCTTCCCGGTGGTGATGAAGATCCTGTCGCCAGACATCCTGCACAAGTCCGAAATCGGTGGCGTACTGCTCGACGTGCGCGACGAAGCGGCGGTGCGCAGCGGCTTTGCCACGTTGATGCAACGCGCCCGCGACGCGGCACCCGACGCCCGGATCGATGGCGTGCTGGTCGCACGGCAGGTCAGCGGCGGGGTGGAATGCATCATGGGCATCAAGCAGGACGCCGCCTTTGGCCCCATCGCGATGTTCGGCCTCGGTGGCGTGTTCGTTGAAGTGCTGCGCGACGTGGTCTTTCACCGCTGCCCGTTCGGCGAGGACGTAGCCGAACGCATGATTCGCTCGATCCAGAGCGCGCCGCTGCTGCTGGGCGCGCGCGGACGCCCGGTGGCAGATATCCCGGCGCTTGCCCGAGCGCTGTCGCGGCTGTCGATCTTCGCGGCCGCCGCTGGCCCGCGCCTGCAGGCCGTGGACGTCAACCCCGTATTCGCCATGCCGGCAGGACAAGGCGCATTCGCCGCCGACGCCGTTATCGACGTAACCCCACCCCAACCCTCATCAGGAGACCTTGCATCATGACCTTCGACATCCCCAGCGAGTGGGTGGAATTTGGCGACGCGCTGATCCGCTTTGTCGATCGTGAAGTCGTCGCGCTCGAAAAGGAGCATCGCACCCTGCTGGCCAGCGAACGCACGGTCTATACCGCCGACGGGCGCTATGCCCCGGAGGTGCTGGCGCTACGCCGCCAGGTACGCATGCGATCGGCCGAACTGGGCTTCTACACCGCGCTGTCCGCCGAAGCGCTCGGCGGTGGCGGGCTGGGGCCGCAGGCCGCCGTCTACATCCAGGAACGCCTGAACGCCCACTGCGGCCCCGAGCGCCATCTGGTGCAGACCGTGGTGCTGCCCTCCCCATTCACCAATGGGCTGTCGCCGGTACTGAAGCATCTCCATCCGTCGGTCTTCGACACCGTGCAGCCTGAACTGGCCAGCGGCGACAAGACGATGTGCTTCGGGCTTTCCGAACCGGATGCCGGCTCGGACGTCTTTGGCATGCGCACACGCGCTACGCGCGATGGCGACCACTGGGTGCTCAACGGCACCAAGCAATGGATCACCAACGCGCCCTATGCGGACTACGCGATGATCTTCGCCGTCACCGACGAAGAGAAGGCCCGCGCCCACAAGGGCGGCATCACCGGCTTCTTCCTGCCCACTCGCACACCGGGGTTCTCGGTACCGAGTGTGATTCCGACGATGGGCCACCTGGGCGCCGACATCGGCATCATCTCGCTGGAGAACGTGCGCGTGCCGGACACCCATCGGCTGGGGCCGGTCGACCGTGGCCTGTCCGTGGCGCTCGATGGCGTCAACGCCGGTCGCCTGAGCATGGCCGCCAGTTGCCTCGGCCTGGCCGAGTGGGCGCTGGAACAGGCCGTGGCCTACGCGAAGGTCCGCAAGACCTTTGGGCAGCCTATCGGCGACCATCAGGCCGTGCAGATCATGCTGGCCGAATGCGCCATGGACATCTACGCCACCAAATCGATGGTCCGCCACTGCGCCTGGCTGGTGGACAACGATCTGCCCGCCACCAAGGAGGTCTCCATCATCAAGGCATCGTCCACGGAGATGGCCGGGCGTGTCTTCGACCGGGCAATGCAGATTCACGGCGGCATGGGTCTGACCAACGAACTGCGACTCGAGGCCGGCTACCGCTTCGTGCGCACGATGCGCATTCCCGATGGCACCTCCGAGATCCAGCGACGCACCATCGCGCGGCGTCTGCTCGACGGCGACACGGCTTTCTGACCGGCGACGAGCGACTGCCCCAATACAAGACAAAAGACACCAAGGAGACTGCCATGCGAACCAGCGACACCAAGGACACCGAGGACACCAAGAACGCCGAGGACACCAGAGCCCGGCCCTTCACCCTCCACCGCTGCACGCCGACGATCGGCGCCGAGGTCAGCGGCGTGGACCTGGGCAACCTCGATGACACCACCTACCGCGCGCTGCGACAGGCGTTGCTCGAGCACAAGGTGCTGTTCTTCCGCGATCAGGACATCACCCCCGCCCAGCATGTCGCCGCCGCGCGGCGCTTCGGCGAACTGGAGGTCCACCCGATGATCGGCCACCATCCCGATCATCCGGAGCTGGTGGTGTTCGGGCGCGGCGGCGACAAGCGCGGCCGGGAGAACCTGTATCACTCCGACGTGTCGTGGCGCGAACTCCCGTCGATGGGTTCGATGCTGCGTTGCGTGGACTGTCCCGAGATCGGGGGCGACACCATCTGGGTCAACATGGCAGCCGCCTACGCAGCCTTGCCGGAGGACGTGAAAGCGCGCATCGCCGAACTCGGGGCCGTGCACGACGCCATGCCGACCTTCGGCCAGAGCATGGATGGCGAGCGCTACGACGAAATGCGTGCCAAGTATCCGCCGATGGTTCATCCGGTCGTGCGCACCCACCCGGAAACGGGCGAGAAGATCCTATACGTCAACGAGGGCTTCACCACTCATTTCGCCAACTACGCGCGGATGCAACCGTACCGCATCGGCTCGGATTTCCGCATGGCGGAGATGGACCTGATGCAGTACCTGTTTCGGCAGGCCGCCGCTCCCGAGTACCAGGTGCGGTTGCGCTGGCGCGCCAACACGGTGGCGCTCTGGGACAACCGGTCCACCCAGCACTACGCCGTGCAGGACTACTTCCCCGCCGTGCGCCACATGAACCGGGCGACGATCATCGGCGACCGTCCGGCGTAGACCCGGTTACCGACACACACGGCGTCACGGTACTGACCCTGATAGGGCAATCCCGCCCATTCGATTTGGCTGGTTCTCGCATGCCGGATGTCCGCTACCTTGGCGACAAGGGATCCACCGCACATCCGGGACACAGAAAGGAGACACGCAATGTTTATCAAACGACTGCTCGTCGCGGGCATCATGGCCTGGAGCGCGGCCAGCCCGGCGCAGACCTATCCGTCTCGGCCCATCACCTTCGTGGTGCCGGGCCCGCCCGGCGGCGCAACCGACGTCATGGCCCGCGCGCTGGCCGAAGACATGGGCAAGCGCCTGGGACAGACCATCATCGTCGACAACAAGCCCGGTGGCGGTGGCGTGATCGCGGTGCAGGCCGTCACGCGCGCCGCACCCGACGGCTACACCCTGCTGCTCACGCATTCGACGCCGCTGATCAACACGCCCTACCTGTACGCGAATGTCCCGTACAACGTGCGCCGCGACCTGGCCTTCATCTCCGAGCTGTGCGTCGGCAAGCTCGTGCTGGCCGTGGGCCGCGACGTGCCTGTCAAGACCGTGCCCGAGTTTCTGGACTGGGCGGCAAAGAACAAGGGCAAGGTCAGCTTCGGCTCGTATGGGGTGGGTAGCTTTCCCCATCTGGTGGGCGCGCACCTGAACCAGACCCGCCATCTGGACATGATCCACGTGGCCTACAAGGGCGAGGCCCCGATGGTGCAGGACATGCTTGCCGGCAATATCGCCTGGGCCATCGGCTCGGTCACCACACTCGGGCCGCAGATCAAGAGCGGCCGCCTGCGCGCGCTGGCCGTCATGGGCGATAACCGCATCAAGGAAATGCCCGACGTGCCGACCATGACCGAGGCCGGCATGAAGGACCAGGAGATGCGTCCGCCGGCATGGATCGGCCTGTTCGCGCGCTCGGGCACGCCGGCCGCCATCCTGTCGCGCGTCGAAGCAGAGGCGCGCGCGTCGATCCAGTCCCCCGCCATGCGGGCGCGGCTCGACTCGCTGGCGCTGGAACCGGTCGGCAACAGCCCCGAGGAATTCCGCCGCTCGTTCGAAACGGCGGAGCCCATCATGGCCCGCCTGATCAAGAGCAGCGGCGCGACAGCGGAGTAATCGCGGCCGAGTCATCGTGGCCGTATCCGGCGGACCCGGAAAACAAAAACGGACGGCGCCAAATATGGCGACCGTCCGTTTCTGCGTGATGCGTTGGTAGGCTCGATTGGACTCGAACCAACGACCCCCACCATGTCAAGGTGGTGCTCTAACCAGCTGAGCTACGAGCCTGTTGAAGGGAGCGCATTGTATAGACACTGCCACTCTTGCGCAAGCATTTCTTTCGACCGATATTGAAATCGGCGATCAGCCCGCGCGAGCGGCTGCGGCAACCGCCCCTGCACCAGCTCAAATCGACTCCGACAGCGGTCCAACGCTCAAGCCAGCTTCTCCTTCAGGAACGCCACCATATACGGTGTGGCGGCGGCCGCGACAGTCGCCGCCGTGCCGGGGTCGAGCCCCATTTTCTCGCCGAGCGATTCAGCCACGCGGCCGGTCAGGATGCCTTCACCCCCCTCGGTCAGCGACTTGAAGAATCCATCGCCATGCACCAGTCCCGCCGCGAACGCCGCGAAGAAACTCTTGCCAGCATGGTCGCCCATAAGGCCACCACCCTGCTCCTCGACGTGCGCGTGAGCGGTCTCCGCGACCTGCCCGAGCATCTGCTGCGCATCGGCCGGATTGACCCCCTGATCGGCCAGCGCCTGGGCCGCCTGGCTGCCGTGATCGGAAGCCAGGAATTCAGAAACGAGTTGCTGCATATCCATGAAACGCTCTCCTTCGAATAGCCACCACGGCGCCGGGCAGAGGCGCGCGGCGGACCCGCCGGCGCAGCCCGTGGTGAATTCAGCATAGTGCGCAATGCAGGTGTCCGGAGAACGTCCGCGCGGACAAATTCGGAGTACAGTCCCCGACAGGCTCCGGCCACGCAGGCAGATACCGAGCCTGAAGGAGGGACGTCATGGATGACAAGGGTAACGACAGGGCAGTCACCGTCACGGTGCAGGACAACGGGCCCTACCGCATCAAGGGGCCGATCACCATCGTGACGCCGGCCGGCGTACCGTTCACGTTCGAGGGGGATCAGGTCTGGCTATGTCGCTGTGGCCATTCCGAGAGCAAGCCGTTCTGCGATGGTTCGCACAAACGCGCGGGATTCTCTAGCGTGCCCCAACCGAAACCGTGAGACAACAAGACGCGGAGACACGAAGACGCGGAGACCCTGAGACCTGGTGTACCGGCGACTTCACATCGGCCCGGGGAGCGTCTTCAGACCGACCCACAGCACGCAGATGACCACGTTGATCGGCACGCTCAACACGCCCGGCACGTAGAAGAACGCCGACAGCACCGGCGCGCTCAGCATCAGTTCTATCGAACCGCCGAGCAGGCAGAACAGCGCACCACACCAGACCCAGCGGCGCAAATAGGTCAGCAGCCAGTGCGCGTGCGCCTGGTTGAAGCGCCACGCGGCCGAGCGCTCGCGCAGATCGCCTCGACTGGCGTCCTTGAACAGCCAGTCGAAGAAAAAGTACCGGTATAGCAGGGTGCGAAAAGCAAGCTCTTGCATGGTTTGCTCGGGACGTGCCAGCGCCGTGACCATGAGCTTACCCCTGCCAGATCCTCGGTCGCCGGTCTTCCCCGGACTTTTTTCCCGCACGTTCATGGCGGTGCGCAATCCATGGCAATTCGTCCACGAATTGAAAACAATCCGTCCGGATGGTATCTTCCGGGTCCATGAGTGAAGCCCACCGCCGCCCCAAGCAACCGCTCCTGATACGCGACCGCCTGCTCTCCGCCACCATCGACCTGCTGGTCGAGGAAGGCATCGGCGCCGTCACCCTCAACTCTGTCGCCACACGCGCCGGTGTGTCGAAGGGTGGCCTTCAGCATCACTTCTCAAACAAGGAGGAACTGCTGGAAGCCCTGTCTGCCAAGGTGCTCCAGCATTTCACCGGCCAGGTTGCCACGCTGGCTGAATCCGATACCGATGCCCAGGGACGCAATACACGAGCCTATCTGCGCGCCTCCGCCGATGGTTTCGCCGAATCCGGCGAACGCGAGCTGTGGAAGGCCGCGATGATGCTCATCATGGCGCGTCCCGAGTTCCGCACGCCCTACCAGGAGTGGGAATCCGGCAGCCTGAATACGGACCTCGCGCAATGCGAGGACCCCGTCGGCCTGCTCCTGTGCCGGCTGGCGGCTGACGGGCTCTGGCTGGCCGATCTTCTCGGCCATCGCGCCATCCCCCCGGCTCAACGGGCCGAGCTGGTTCGCCGGCTCGAGCAATTGACGCACTGCCGTCCTCAACAAGCATGACCAGAAAAACAATCCCCGCATCGGAACTCGATGCTGCGATCGTCCGCGCACGCGACGCATTGCTGGACCGCCAGCACCCCGACGGCCACTGGTGTTTCGAACTCGAATGCGATGCCACCATCACGGCCGAGTACATCCTGATGATGCACTTCGTCGACGAGATCGACACCGCGCTGCAGGCCCGCATGGCGAAGTATCTGCGCGCGGTGCAACGGCTCGACCGCCATGGCGCATGGGACCTCTACTTTGGCGGCGATCTCGATATCTCCTGCAGCGTCAAGGCCTACTTCGCATTGAAGGCGGCGGGCGATCCGCCGGATGCCCCGCATATGATCAGAGCGCGCGAAGCCATCCTGGCGCGCGGCGGCGCGGCGAAGTCGAACGTGTTCACGCGCATCCTGCTGGCGACCTTCGGCGAGATTCCGTGGCGCGGCACGCCGTTCATGCCAGTGGAATTCGTGCTGTTTCCGCGCTGGGCGCCGATCCACATGGACAAGGTGGCCTACTGGGCGCGTACCACGATGGTGCCGTTGCTGGTGCTGTGCTCGATACGCGCCGCCGCGAAGAATCCGCTTGGCGTGCACGTGCAGGAACTGTTCGTCACGCCGCCCGAACTGGAGCGCGAATACTTCCCGCGCAAGCGTGGGCTGCAGCGCGCGTTCCTGATTGCGGACCGCGTGGTTCGCCACCTCGAACCGCTGATTCCGCGTGCATTGCGCCGCCGCGCCATCCAGCGCGCGGTGGAATGGTCCGAAGCCCGCATGAACGGTGAAGACGGCTTCGGCGGCATCTTCCCGCCGATGGTGTACAGCTACGAGATGATGGTGCTGCTCGACTACCCGGAGGATCATCCGTTGCGGGTGGAGTGCAAGGCCGCGCTGAAGAAGCTCGTGGTCCATCGCGACGATGGTTCGTCTTATTGCCAGCCCTGCCTGTCGCCGGTGTGGGACACAGCCTGGAGCGTGATGGCGCTTGAGCAGGCACCGCCCGACGCACGCACCGAAGCCGCCATCGCCAGCGCCTATGACTGGCTCACTGACCGTCAGGTGCTGGACCTGCGCGGCGACTGGGAAAGCAATGCTGCGCCCAACACGCCGCCTGGCGGCTGGGCATTCCAGTACGAGAACCCGTACTACCCGGACATCGACGATTCGGCCGTCGTGCTGGCGATGCTTCACGCGCGTGGCAAGCGTACTGGCCAGCCCGGGCGCTACGAGATGCCCGTGGCGCGTTGTCTGGACTGGATCATCGGCCTGCAGTCGCGCAACGGCGGCTTTGGCGCGTTCGATGCGAACTGCGATCGCGACTTTCTCAACGCGATCCCGTTCGCCGATCACGGCGCTCTGCTCGATCCGCCAACCGAGGACGTCTCCGGCCGCGTGCTGCTGGCACTCGGCATCACCGAGCGTCCGCAGGACGCAACGGCACGCGAGCGCTGCATCCAGTACCTGCGCGACACGCAGCAGCCTGATGGCAGTTGGTGGGGACGCTGGGGCACCAACTACATCTACGGCACCTGGAGCGTGCTGGCGGGCCTGGGGCTCGCTGGTGTCGATCGCAAGCTGCCGATGGTGCGCAACGGCTTGCAATGGCTGCGCGGCAAGCAGAACGCCGACGGCGGCTGGGGCGAGACGAACGACAGCTATGCCCGCCCGGAACTGGCCGGCAAGCATGAAGACGGCAGCATGGCCGAGCAAACGGCGTGGGCCATGCTCGGACAGATGGCGGTCGGCGAAGGCGACGCGGATTCGGTACATCGTGGCGCCGCGTATCTGCTCGAGGCGCAGAACGAGGATGGCTTCTGGATGCACCCGTATCACAACGCACCGGGCTTCCCGCGCATCTTCCACCTGAAGTATCACGGGTACACAGCGTACTTCCCGCTGTGGGCGCTTGGCCGATACCGGCGGCTGGCGGCCGCGCGCGCATCGGCTATGCAAGCGGCGAAAGCCGAATCCGCCGAATCAGCCGAGTCGATGACGGTGCACTGATCGGGAAAGCACGCTAGGCGGCGCGGGCTGGAAAGTGCTACTGTCGGCCCATCCCCCGCTCCCGCCAGCCAGGCATGTCAGAACGCCCGACGTATGAGGTACCCGCCGCAACGCCGGGCGCCACACCGAACACGCAGTGGCTGCGCGTAGCGCCCGCACTGTTCCTGCTGCTCTGGTCCGGCGGATTCGTCTTTCTGAAGCTCGGCCTGCGCCATGCCGACCCGCTGACCTTTCTGGCCTTGCGCTATGCCTGCGTGGTCGGGCTGCTGATCATCCCCTGCCTCTGGATCCGCCCCGCGTTCCCGTCGGGCATCAAGCCTTGGCTGCATCTAGGCATGGTGGGCCTGCTGATTCAGGCCGGCTATTTCTCGTTCACCTATCTGAGTCTCAAGCACGGCATGTCGGCCGGCGCGGTTGCGCTCGTCACATCACAACAGCCGATCCTGATCGGGCTGCTGGCGCCAGCCATTGCCGGCGAACGCGTGGACCGGGTGCGATGGCTTGGGCTGGCACTGGGCGTAACGGGCGCGGCCATCGTCATCACATCCCGATCGTCCATCGACGTGGCCACCCCTGCCGGGCTGATATTCGCCCTGCTCGCGCTGCTGGCGATGACGGGTGGCACGCTGTGGGAAAAGCGCTTCGGCACGACCGTGCATCCGGTGGCGTCGAATCTCGTGCAGTACGCCGTCGGACTCGCCATCACCGCGCCGCTGGCCTATGCGCTCGAACCGATGCATGTGGCATGGACGCCAGAGTTGTTCGGCTCGCTGGCCTACCTGGTGATTGGCAATTCGATCATCGCCATTTCGCTGCTGCTGGCGATGATTCGGCACGGCGAGGCCTCGCGAGTATCGGCGCTGTTTTTCCTCGTGCCGCCGATGACGGCGGTGATCGCCTTCGCGGTGCTTGGCGAGTCGATTCCGCTCGCCGCATGGCCGGGGATGGCCATGGCCGCAATCGGGCTCTATCTGGTAATGGGCAGGCGGGGTTGATAGACCCGACGACGCCCGTTAGTGCGGGCCAGCCGCGTATCGTCCGCGCAGTGCCTTGATGACGCGCCGCTCCGCCAGCACCACGACGTAGTCCAGAATCCGCGCATCGGACGATAGTGAGCACCAGGCGTCCCAGAATTCCCGCTCGACCAGTTTCCTGGGTGCGCCATAAAGCTCCGCAATCCGGTCGATCGCGTGTTCGCCCGATGCCGGGCGACGCATCGAGCCACCTCCCGACGCAGAGGGAATTGCGGGGCTTGAACGATCTGGCTCGGTTCCAGGTGCGAGATACATGGCAGGGCCTTCACGGTGAGGAGTTTGTCGAGTGTAGACGCTACGGCAGGCATTCCAAGTACAGCCAACGTACTGCATATGGCTTACTACCCGTGATACTCCCCCACGCCGATTGCCCTTTGATTCGACACAAGGAGTTATCGTATTTTGCTTTCCTGCGGCGGGCATCCTGCGTCACCGTTAGTCTTTGGGCCAATAGAGATCGCCCGCATCACACGCTAAGGTGTAAAACGCCAACCACGGGAGACCCGCATGAGATATCTGGCAAGCCTGATCATGATTTCCGCGACACTTTGCACTGCCCCGGCCTGGGCGCAGTCGGCCTCCGGGGCGGCGGCGCAGGGCAGCAATGACGCCATCGTCAAGATGCGCGGAGAGGTTAACGCGGCACGCAAGGAATACAACCGGAAGGTTGCCGAAGCGAAGAAGGTCTACAACGAGGCCAAGGCGGCTGCGGCCAAGGAGCGCGATGCGGCGATCTCGGCTGCTCACGCTGCCGCCGGCCAGAAGTAACGACGTGCGCGCCCAGGCGCGCGAAGTCCCGCCAGACCCGGTTGCCGGTCCACCTTGCCAACCCAAGGTGGACCGGCAATTGCACTTTCATGCCTAGTGGCCGTTCGCGCCACGACGCTTCTCCTCTTGCCTCCAACATTGCGCTGCTGGCGCCGCCAGATCACGCGCGGGCTTCTATCATGCAGTTGTGGATGTGGCCTTGAACGCCGCATTGCTATCGTCGGCGCCGGCGCGGGAGGAATGCGTGCATGGACCTGCTGGAAGTTCATCACCTGTCCAAGTCTTTCGGCGGCCGGCTGGTCCTTGACGATATCGGCTTCAATGTCGGATCGGGGCAATTCTTCACGCTCGTGGGGCCTTCGGGATGCGGCAAGACCACCCTGCTGCGGCTGCTCGGCGGTTTCTCCGAGCCCGATAGCGGCGAGGTGCTGTTTGACGGCAAGAGCCTTCAGGGCGTGCCACCCGAGCATCGCCCCATGCACACGGTCTTCCAGAGCTACGCGCTTTTCCCGCACATGACCGTGGCCGCCAATATCGCTTTCCCGCTGCGGATGCAGAAATTGCCGCGCCACGAAATCGACGGGCGCCTGGGCGGCCTGATCGAAAACGTCCGCCTGCAAGGCTTCGAACGCTACTACCCGCACGAGCTTTCCGGCGGACAGCGTCAACGCGTGGCCATCGCCAGGGCACTGGCCGCGCGTCCGCGGCTGCTCCTGCTCGACGAACCGCTGTCCGCGCTCGATGCGGCGCTGCAAACCCAGATGCTTCATGAGTTGATCGCGTTGCAGCAGCAACTGGGTGTGGCGTTCATCTACGTCACGCACGATCAAACCCACGCACTGGCACTCTCGCAGCGCATCGCCGTGATGCATGAAGGCCACATCGTCCAGCTCGATACACCCGAAGCGATCTACCGTGCGCCGGCCACGACATTCGTGGCTGGATTCATCGGGTCCTGCAATCTGCTGGATGCCACCGTCGCGGAATCGAACGCGGCGCGCCTGCGCGTGCGCATCGCTGGCGTGGGCGAGCGCGACATGCCCGCGGGGCAAGCGCTGACCATCGGCAGCCGTGGCACCGTTGCCATCCGGCCCGAGGAAATCCGGCTGCGGCCACGTGGTGCGTCGCCGGGCGGCGACACCAGTGCGCCGATGCTAGAAGGCGCCGTCGTCGACCGGCTGTACCAGGGCGATGTCACGCTATACACGGTCGAGCTTGCCAGCGGACACCGGCTGCAAACGATGGTCGCCAACGCGGGGCCGGTGACCGACGGGCAGTTCACGCAGGGCGATCGGGTCGAGCTCGACTGGCCCGGCAACGCCGGCGTGTTTCTAAGCCGGTGAGGCGAAGAGACAGCCATGATCACGCGCGCGGATCGGCTGGCCCGCTGGCTTGTCTGTGGCATCCCCATCGCCTTCCTGCTCGCCTTCTTCGGCATTCCTTCGGCCATCATGATCGTGGCGGCATTCCGGACACCGGCGGAGTCCGGCGGATTGCTGCCGCTGATTCCACCTGACCAAGGTCTGACCACCACCGCGGCCCTCACCGTGCTCAGGCACTGGCAGGATCTGTTCACGCTCGACAACATCCGCGAGTTGATCCAGGAACCGCTCTATGCCGGACTGTTTCTCAAGTCAGCCGGCTACGCCGCGCTGACCACCGCGATCTGCCTGGTGGCTGCCTACCCGCTGGCATGGTGGATCGCCCGCAGCGACAAGCGACGGCGCGACCTGCTGCTGATCCTTGTGATCCTGCCGTTCTGGTCGAACTTCCTGATCCGGATCTACGCATGGATGATCATCCTGAGTCCACGCGGATACCTGATGCATGGCGTCAACAGCCTCATCGGCTGGATCGGCTTCGCCCCGGTCGAAGCGCTCTACACACCCGCGGCCGTCATCCTCGTGCTGGTCTACGTACACCTGCCGTTCTTCATCCTGCCGCTCTATGCCAGTCTGGAAAAGCAGGACCCACTGCTGCTTGATGCCGCGCGCGATCTGGGCGCGAATGGCTGGCATTGCTTCTGGCAGGTGATCTGGCCGCTTTCGCTGCCGGGCGTCTACGCGGGCATCGCACTCGTCTTCACGCCGTGTCTGGGGATCTTTGCCGTGCCTGAACTGGTGGGCGGCACGCGATCGATCCTGATCGGCAACCTGATCAAGCAGCAGTTCCTCGATAGCCGCGACTGGCCGCTGGGGTCGGCGCTATCGCTGGCGCTGGTAGGCATCGTGCTGGCGTTGATCGGACTGGCGACGCTGGCGGCACGCGTGAAGGGCACGGCGCGTGCCGCCTCGCAGCGGGGTACGCGCAGGTCCGCCCGTCGTTCAGCGCAACCCGCGCCGGCCGCCGTGGCCACTGGCAGGAGATCGTCATGAATCGCCCCCGATGGCCTGTGTGGGTGGCCTGCCTGGGCTGCGCGGTCTATGCGTTCCTGTACCTGCCGCTGCTGATCGTCGTGGCCTACTCGTTCAATGACTCGCGCCTGAACGCGGAATGGGACGGCTTCACGCTGCACTGGTATGACGTGCTGGCAAACGATCCGAACATGCTGGGTGCGGCGTGGAACTCGTTGATGATCGGCGCGATCGCAGCAGGCACGTCATGCGTGCTCGGCACGCTCGCCGCCATCGCGCTGCACCGCTACCGGCCGCCATTGCTGACTACGCTGGTGCTCGCGCCAATCGCGATGCCCGAGGTATTGATGGGGGTGTCGCTGCTGTTGTTCTTTGTTGCCGTGAATATCGATCTCGGCCTGACAGCCGTGGCGCTGTCGCATATCACGTTCTGCGTGGGCTTCGTTGCCGTGGTGGTCCGTGCCAGGCTCGAAGGGCTCGACGAGAGCCTGATCGACGCCGCCCGCGATCTCGGCGCCTCGCCGCTTCAGGCCGGGTGGCATGTCATGCTGCCGCTGATGCTGCCTGGCGTCCTCGCGGGCGCGTTGCTGGCCTTCACCCTGTCGATGGACGACTTTGTCGTGACCTTCTTCACGGCGGGGCCCGGCCAACCGACACTGCCGCTGCAGATTTACTCGATGATCCGGATCGCGGTCACGCCGGAAGTGAATGCGATCTCGTCCATCCTCATGATGCTGACACTGGCCGTGTCGCTCACGGCCTATCGCGTTTCGCGCGACGTCTGGAGGGCGCAACTATGAGTCATCGTATATGGGCAAAGGTGCGCCATCTGCTGGTGGGCCTGACGCTGACGGGGTGCTTCGGCCTGGCCATGGCCACGGAGGACCTGAACGTATTCACCTGGAACAACGCGCTGTCGCCCGAGACGATCGCCCGGTTCGAGTCCGAATGCGCCTGTCACGTGAACCTGACGTACTTCGGTTCGATGGAGGAAGCGCTGGCCAAGCTCGCGGGCGGCGCGCAAGGGTTCGACGTGATATGTCCGAGCAACTACGGCATTCCGGCGCTGATCCGCCTGGGGCTGCTCCGGCCGCTGGACAAGCACGCCATCCCGAATCTTCGCAATATCGACCCGGCGTTCCTGAACACGCCGCTCGACCCGGGCAACGTCTATTCCCTGCCCTACGATTTCACGATCACGCTGGTCGGCTACAACGCCACACGCCTGCACGCTCTGGGGCTCGATGCGTCGTCATGGTCACTGGTCTTCGACCCGCACATGCTGGAGAAGCTGCGGGGCCGTGTCACCGTGCTGGACGACCCCCGCGAAGTCATCGCGGCCGCGTTGCGCTACAAGGGCCACTCCGGTAACTCGACGGACCCTGCGCAACTGCGCGAAGCCGAGGCGGCCATCCGCGCCGCGCTGCCCTACTGGGCAGCGTTCAACAGCCAGAGCTATATCCGCGAGCTTACGGTCGGCAATATCTGGGTGGTGCTCGGCTATTCGAGCGATGTCTATCAGGCCGGGTTGGACGCGCGCAACACCCATCGGGCTTTCTCGATCACGTCATCGCTGCAGCGCGAGGGCAATGGCATGACCGCCGACAGTTTCGTGGTCACTAAGACGGCGCCGCATCCCGCGCTGGCATACAGGTTCATCAACTTCATGTTGCGCCCTGAAAATGCCGCAGAGATCACTAATGCCATCGGCGCGGGCAATCCGAATGCCGCGGCGCGCGCGTTCATCCGGCCAGACCTGCTGGCCGACCCGGTCATCACGCCGGGCGCCGCGCAGCGGCAGCGGCTCGAACAGTTGAACGACCTCGACAGCGGCACGCGGCGGGCGTGGAATCGCGCGTGGACCGACCTCAAGGTCGGCCACTAGCGATTCCAGCGGGCAAGGATTGGGATAGGGAGTTACGCGGAGGTGGTGCTTTGGCCGGCGGTCACTTCCTCGGCCAGCGGAATGTCCCCACGCACCACCAATACGGGAACGGAAGCGTGGCGCACCAGGGTTTCGGCCACGCTGCCAAGCACGACGCGCTGCAGCCCGCTCTTGCCGTGGGTGCCGATGACCACCAGGTCAGGCTTGCTGTCCTGGATGTCATGGATCAGCCGGTTCGCGACATCGCCGAGCGTGGACTTGTCGTCGAGCAGCCGCTCGGTGAACTTGATGCCGGCGCGCTCGGCGTGGTGCCGGGCCTTGACGAGCAGCGCATTGCCGGCCGCCACGCGATGCTGGTGCTCCTCCTCCAGTTCACCGCCATGCGCGCGCACCCTAAGGAAACCGTAGTCGATGACATGGATGATCTCGAGATTTGAACCGGTGGCGCGGGCCAGCCGGACGGCTTCGTCCAGCGCGCGGGACGAGCAGTGGCTATCGTCGATCGGGACCATGATGTTGCGATACATGTGGGGCTCCTTTTGGAATGGCAGTCCCCGCCGGGATGGCGGAGATTCTCACACGTCACTCTAAGCGGGGAGGTTGTTGTTGCTTTGATGTAGCGCAAACTCGCTCCAGTCTTAAATCTAGCCGACTCCGGGAACCTGCGCTTGCGGCACTGCGAGCACCCAGCCAGCCACATCGACCGGATATTCGGGCCCGTGCTACAGTCCGCCGGGTATCAGACGCCACATTCAGACGCCCCAAGACTCCGCCCGCCATGCCAGAGCGCCCCGCCCCTTCCGCTGCCAAACCGTCGTCGATGAACGTCAAGACGGCGCTGCGCGTCATCGAAATCATCGAAACGTTCGCACGCGAGCGCCGGGCGTTGTCGCTGTCGGAACTGGCCCGCCTGCTGGCCGTGCCGGCGTCGAGCTGTCTGGCGCTGATTCGCACGCTGACTTCGCTGGGCTATCTCTACGAAACGGCGCGCCGCCAAGGCTACTACCCCACCGGCCGCCTGCTGGCGATGGCGCAGCAGATTGCTCGCCACGATCCCGTGCTGGATCGCGTGCATGGCACGATGAGCGAGTTGCGTGACGCCACCGGCGAAACCATTGTCATCGGCAAACTGCATGAAGGGCAGGAGGTGGTGTATCTGGATGTGCTCGAATCACCACATGCAATTCGATACATCGCCACGGCCGGCGAGCGCCGCGAGCTTCATGCCAATTCGATCGGCAAGGCCCTGCTGGCGGCGATGGACGAGGCCGAACGCGCGACGCTGCTCGCGCAACTGCCCTTCCAGGCGTTCACCTCGCGCACGCTGACCACGCCCGCCGCGCTGGAAGCGGATCTGCTGCAGGCGCGCGAACGCGGCGCCTATGTGAACCTGAGCGAGTCGATGCCTGACGTGGGGGCGCTGGCATGGCCGGTGCGGCTGTCCGGCGAGTGCTACGCGATTTCGATTGCGGGTCCGGTCTATCGGATCGAGCCGCACCTCGACCGCTATGCGCCAATGCTGCGAGCCGCCTGCGCGTCGCTGGAAAAGACCTGAGCGGAATCAGTCAGCGGCGTCGCGCTCGCGCAGCCGCCAACCGGTGGTATCCGGCAAGCTCAGTCCGTCCACGGGCGCGGAAGCCGCCAATGCCAGCACGGCGTCATCGCGCCGCCAGGTCACCGCATTGGCCTGGGATATCGGCGCCGGCAGCGCCTCCACCACATGTCCCATCATGGTCTGGAACAGGTTGCCACCGTGGCACTTGATCCACGCTTCCTTCAGGGTCCAGAGTTGAAAAAACGCCACGAGACGCGCATCGGCATCGCTCTCGCGCAACAGTTCGGGTAGCGCGGCACGCTCGGCCTCCGTCGTGGTGGCTTCGATCAGCGTGTCCAGATGCTTGCGCGGCTGCAGGTGCTCGATATCGATGCCAACCGGCACATCGGCCACTGCGCAGGCCAGGTGATCGCCGGAATGGGCAATTGACACGAACACCGGCACGCCCACCGCGCCGCTCGTATGTATCGCCAGCGGCGGCGAATCCTCCGCGGCCGACAGCGCCCACTCGGACGCATCGCCGCCGAATGTCACCGCCAGCAGCCGGCGCGCCAGCCACCGG
>NZ_ANKP01000250.1:0-102083 GCF_000319775.1 Cupriavidus sp. HMR-1 | reverse complement strand
GCGGCGGCGGCCAGCCGGGCTTCGGCGGCCGTCACATCCGGGCGGCGCTGCAGCACCTCAGGATCGACTGGCGGCACCGGGGCATCGAGCGCAGGCCAGTCCGGCACGAGCCGGTTGTCCAACAGCGTGCCCGGAAGACCGATTGTGGCGGCCAGTGCTGCTTTGCTGGTGGCATAGTCCGACTGGGCGGCGCGAAGGTCACTCTGGGCCCGCAGCGTTTCGAGCTGGAGCTTGGTCACATCGGCGCGTGCCACGTCACCAGCCTTGAGCCGTGCCTCGTTCGCTTGTTGAGTCTTGCCATAGAGACCGACGGTTTCGGTCAGCACCTCTACCCGGCTCTGGCTGGCTACCGCGTCGTACCACGACTGTTCCACGGCACTGACCTGCTGGGCCACCACCGCCTGCGTCTGCTCGCCGGCGGCGGCGCTGGCCTTGCGGGCCGCGTCGGTACGCAGGTTGCCCTTGTTGGCGGTCTCGATGACCTGGTCGACGCGCACCGTCGAGTCCACGGTCTTGCTGCGCCAGTTGCCGGCACCTACACCAAGATTCGGGTTGATATTGGCCACGCCCAGGCTCAGGACCGGGTTCGGGCGTTGGGAAGCAATCTGGATGTCGGCCTGGCTGGCTTCCTCGCCACGACGGGCCGAGATGATGTCGCGGTTGCAGCGCAGCGCGTCAAGACGTGCCTGCGCCAGGGTCAGCGCGGCCTTTGCCGGCGGCGGCGTGCAGGGGCCATCTGGAGGCATGGGTCCGCTGGCGGCTTGCCCGGCCGAGGCGGCAATGGAGCCCACGGAGGCCATGGCCAGCAACGTCGCCACGGCGACTCGGGAAACAGAAGAATGCACGGTCAGTCTGGCTCGTTTCGACGTGATCGGAAGTTAATTAACGATCATGTCCGCCAAACGGTGCACCGGGAAGACAGCTTTATTGTCTTAGGCCCAGGACATTCATCTTCGTGTTCTCCCGCATAGCGTGCATGATCTCGCGCGCCTATTCAGCCTGAACATCATTACAAATACCTTTCACACCGATGGCAAACCGGCGGGTTTTGCAGCAATCCCACGCTCAGGGAAAACACGCATTGGCGCTCCATTGACACCCCATCGGCGCCAATTCGGGGGGGCCGAAAGCGTCGTCAGACGCCACCCGCCGCGACGATACGCTGTGCGCGTTCGAGCACTGGACGATCGACCATCTTCCCGTCGACGGCGATCGCAGCGCCCTGCGCGGCGGCCGCCTGCTCGACCACACGACGCGCCCAGGCCAGTTCTTCGGCCGATGGCGCCAGGGCGGCATGGACACCCCCCACCTGATTCGGATGAATCAGCAGTTTGGCCCCAAACCCGAAACGCCGTGCCCGCGCGGTATCGGCGGCCAGCGCGTCGGCATCGCCGATGGCCGTGCAGACACCGTCGACCGGCGCCGGCAGTCCGGCCGCCCGGGAATGCATGACCAGTTCGCTACGGAAATGGTGGAGCGGCGCGTCGTCGTCACCCACATCGAGATCAAACATCAGGTCGATGCTGCCGAACAGCAGTCGCGATACGCCTGGCGCGCGCGCCACATGGGCCAGATCGGCAAACCCGGCCGCGCTCTCCAGCAAGGCGCAGCACGGCGTCTCGGGCAGATCGGCACGCAGCGCGGCCAGCGCCGCCTTGTCGGCCTTGGGCAGCACGATCTCGCGAACGCCGCATGCGCGGCAGAAGCCCACGTCTTCGGCAAAGTACGAGGTGTCGGCACCATTGATGCGGAGCAGCAATGCTACGCCAGCGGCATCCGCCTGGGCCTGCAAGTCGCGCCAGGGCTCGGCCAGGCCGGCCCGCGCCGCCGCCTTGGCATCCGGCGCCACTGCGTCCTCGAGATCGACGATCACGGCGTCGGCGCCAGCCGCGATGGCCTTGCCAATGCGCTCCGGACGCGATGCCGGAACGAACAGATAACTGCGCGGCACTCGGGTGCTTGTCATCGCCCGCCTCCGTCAGACCACGCCGTCGGCATGAAGCCGGGCGATTTGTTCGGCGGTGCAGCCGGTCTCGGCAAGGATCGCGTCCGTATGCTCGCCTACCGCCGGAACCGGGTCCATGCGCGCGTCGGTCATGCCGGGCGGCAGCAGGGCCGGAATCTGCCCTGCCGGGGTATCGACGGTGCGCCAGCGCTTGCGGGCCGCCAGTTGCGGGTGCGCCCAGACGTCGGCCATCGTGTTGACATTGGCGTTGGCGATCTTTGCCTCCTCCAGCCGCTCCACCACCTGCGCGGCGGTCAGCCGCCCGAACGCCTCGACGATGCGGGCACGCAGTTGCGCGCGGTTGGCGCTGCGCAGGCTGTTGGTGGCAAACGCCGCGTGGGTGGCCAGATCCGGCTCCTGGAGCACCACCTTGCAGAACACCGCCCATTCGCGTTCGTTCTGCAAACCAAGCATCACGGTCTTGCCGTCGCCGGTCGGGAACGGTCCGTACGGGTAGATCGTGGCGTGCGACGCCCCGGCGCGCGGCGGCGGTTCGGCGCCATCGAACGCGTAGTACATCGGGAAATTCATCCACTCGACCATCGATTCGAGCATCGACACGTCGATATGCTTGCCGCGGCCGGTCTGGCCCCGCTCGATCAGCGCGGCCAGCACGTTGCTGTATGCGTACATGCCGGCGGCGATGTCCGCCACCGAAGCACCGGCCTTCACGCCCTCTTCCGGCGTGCCAGTGACCGACACGAAGCCCGATTCGCTCTGCACCAACAGGTCATAGGCTTTCTTGTCGCGATAGGGACCATCGCCGCCGTAGCCGGAGATATCGCAGACGATCAGGCGTGGAAAGCGCTTCGACAGCGTCTCGTAGTCCAGCCCGAGGCGGGTCGACGCGCCCGGCGCCAGGTTCTGGATCAGCACATCGGTCTTGGCCAGCAGGGCCTCCAGCACCGGGGCGGCGGCAGGTGCCTTGACGTCGAGCGTCAGGCTTTCCTTCGAACGGTTGGTCCAGACGAAGTGGGACGACAGCCCGCGCACGCGGCCGTCATAGGCACGCGCGAAATCGCCCGGGCCAGGCCGCTCGATCTTGATGACGCGCGCGCCGAGATCGGCCAATTGACGGGTGCAGAACGGCGCGGCGATGGCCTGCTCGAGCGAAACGACGGTGATGCCTTCAAGGGGTCGGGACATGACGGTGTCTTGGGTAGGTAGCGCAATGCCGCCAATCTACCCGCCTGCCTCCGACCTGTGAAATAGGGATTGCAGAAGGCTCCATAAGTAGAATCAATAGCCTGCACCCCCGGTGCGTCCCCCATGCACCCTCTGGAGAACCCATGGACATCCGTGCCATGCGCTATTTTGTGGCCATCGTCGACCAAGGCAGCCTGACCCGCGCCGCCGAGGTCGTCTGCGTGGCGCAGCCCGCGCTGTCGCAGCAGCTTGCCACGCTGGAAGACGAATTCGGCGTGCCATTGGTGCACCGCAGCGCGAAAGGCGTGCGACCCACCGAAGCCGGAAAGACGCTTTACCGTCACATGCGCAATATCCTGCGACAGGTGGAAATCGCGGGCGCCGACGTGCGCGTGGCCGGCGCCGAGGTCTCGGGCACCGTGGCCATCGGCCTGCCCACCACGGCTGCAGCGGCCTTCGGCATGGCGCTGATACGCACCGTGCGCCAGCGCTACCCGCAGGTCCGGCTGCAACTCTTTGAAAGCATGAGCGGATATATCTCCGAGCTGCTGAACCAGAACCGGCTCGACTTCGCCATCCTGTTTCGCGACACGCCATCGCGCGCGGTGGAGCCGGAGCCGCTGGCCAGCGAACCGCTCTACCTGATCGGCACGCCACCCGTGACCGCGCCGCGCCCGGGCAAACGGGGCGGCGCCACGGCGGATACGGTCCCGCTCAAGGCGCTCGACGGTATCCCGCTGGTGCTGCCAAGCGGCTCGCAGGGGTTGCGCGAGGTGGTCGAGCGCACGTTTGCCAAAGCCGGCATGAACCTGAATGTGGTGGCCGATCTCGATTCCCTGCCTTTCCTGCTGGCGTCCGCCCGGGAAGGATTGGCCTGCACGATACTGCCAGCGTCGTCGCTTGGCGATGGCGATGCGGCCGTGCCTCGGCGGCTGATCGTTCCGGAACTCCGACGCACGCTGTCCCTGTGCTGGCCGCGCGCGCTGCCGCGCTCGAATGCGGCCGAGGCGGTGGCCGATGTGTTGCGGGAGATAGTCGGAGAACGGATTGCCCTGGGCGGGTCGCTGGCGCCAGCGGGTTGATGGGAGCGGCGACTCCTGGTGTCGGCGTATGGGTGGATGGGTGGATGGCCGGCCCGCCGCGCCCGGTCCGATAAGAAAACCTTATGCCCATAGTCACCGATTGAATTTCTCCTTGGCGGATGGCTCCGCTAGAGTGGGCGCCACATTAGCGGGCCTCCAAGTGCATGGGCCCGCCAGAAGCCACCGAGGAGACATCATGCTTCGTACAATCCGCGCCATCACCGGTATCGCCATGGCCCTGTCCGTTGTCGGCCACGCCCAAGCCGACACCTATCCGTCCAAGCCGATCCAGATGATCGTGCCGCAGGCGCCGGGCGGCACCAACGACATCGTCGCCCGACTGGTGGCGGCCGACCTGTCGCAACGCCTTGGCCAGCAGGTAGTAGTGGAAAACCGCCCGGGCGCTGGCGGCAACATTGGCACCCAGACGGCGGCCCGCTCCGCGCCGGATGGCTACACGCTGCTGATGACCATCAGCAGCACGCAGGCCATCAACCCGTCGCTCTACCGCTCGATTCCGTTCGACCCGATCAAGGACTTCGAGCCGATCGCCCCGGTAGCTACCGTACCGAACGTGCTGGTGGTCAACCCCGCCTTCCCGGCCAAGTCGATGTCGGAACTGATCGCGATGGCCAAGGCCAAGCCCGACTACTACCGCTTTGCCTCCGCCGGCAACGGCACGCTGAACCATCTGCTGGGTGAGATGCTGAACAGCATGGCGGCCATCAAGCTCGAGCACGTGCCGTACAAGGGCGTCGCCCCGGCGCTCAATGACGTGCTCGGCAACCAGGTGCCGATGGCCTTTGCCAGCCTGCCCTCCGTGCTGGCGCATATCAAGGCCGGCAAGGTCCGCGCCCTGGGCGTGAGCTCGGCCAAGCGCTCGCCGTTTGCCCCGGACATCCCCGCCATCAGCGAGACCGTGCCCGGCTATAGCGGCGACCTCTGGGTCGGCCTGTTCGCAGTGCGCGGCACGCCGAAGGATGTCACGCAGAAGCTTGCCGCCACGATGCAGACCGCGCTGGCCGACAAGACGCTCCGCGACAAGCTTGCTGCCCAGGGCGCCGAAGTGCTGACGGGCACGCCGCAACAGTTCTCCACCATGCTGCGCGGCGATATCGACAAATGGGCGAAGATCGTCAAGCAGTCTGGCGCGCAGGTCGACTGACCGCGTCGGTCAGGAGTCGGCACCTGCGGGTGCCGGTCTTCCACCCGATCCGCCCGACGCACCACAGCCATGTATTACCCATGTCCGCGTATGATCGCGGACTTGCCTTTTCTGAAGGCCGCTTCTCGTAACCCCGCCCCCGATTCACCATGCCCGACCACTCGCTGCTGTCCGCCCTGCTCATCTTTGGACTCGGGGGACTCCTCGGCGGCGTGGGCGGCCTGTTTGGCATCGGCGGCGGCCTGATCGCCATCCCGGCCCTCGGCCTGCTCTATGGCATGGACCAGCAGCTCGCACAGGGCACCTCGCTGGTGATGATCGCGCCGAACGTACTGATCGGATTCTGGCAATACCGCAAGCGCGCCGATATCGAGCTGAAGACAGCCATCGTGCTTGGCTTGTCTGCGGTGCTTGCCACCTACGCTTCCGCAAAGTTCGCCACGTCGATCGACCCGGCACTGCTACGGCGCATCTTCGCCATTTTCATGATCGGCCTGGCACTGTACTTCCTGTGGCGACTCCTGCCGGGCCGCGCCACCACACAACCGCATGCACGCCTGTCTCCCTCGTGGATTCCCGCCGTGGGCGTGGTCGGCGGCGCGTTCTCCGGATTCTTCAGCGTCGGCGGTGGCGTGGTAGCCGCCCCCGCGCTTGTGGGGCTGTTCGGGATGCGCCAGGCCGCCGCACAGGGCCTGGCTCTGGCACTGGTCACCCCCGGCGCGGTTGTCGCGCTGTTCACCTATGCCAACGCCGGCCACGTCGACTGGTACAGCGGCATCCCGCTCTCGCTGGGCGGCATGCTGACGATCTCGTGGGGCGTGGCCCTTGCCCACCGTATGCCGGAACGCAAACTGCGCGCGGCGTTCGCGCTGTGCTTGATCGCAACGGCGGTGGTGATGCTGGTGCGAGGGTGAGTCGCACCGGCGCAGCCTCGCGCGCTGTAGAGGCGCTATCAAAATGAATCTGGCGTCGTTGCGCGGCCTCGCCGTACTACTTGTACTGTCTGTGGCCGCGCGTCTAGCCAGCACCGCTTCGCTTCATTTTGATAGCGCCTTGGGCAGTCGACACGGATCGTCGAGAAGCTCACCGTATATGGGCAAGTCCCCGAAACGTGCCGTATCGATCGTTACCGATTCTCTCCACCTGCCAAGATGGCGGGAATGAACCGCGAGTGCGGCATGGTTGCGAAGGCGCCTTGATGGATAGCGAATGCCAATCGCACCTGTCCGATTGAAAAGCGCTTCGAGAACATGGTGCATCTCCAGACCGAAATGCCTGCACCATTGATAGTCTGGGTCTGACAACCGATCATAGATTCCGAGTCTGGCGGCTGTCGTCCCGCCAATCTCGAGGAAATTCAGATCCGACTTCAGCCGCATGGTGACCAGGAGGCCGTCACTGGCAGCCTCGTTGAGTCTGAAGGCGCCCGGAAATCTCTCGACCTTCTCGCAAAACCGCCCCTCCCATATCGCGGTGTAGGCATCTTCCGCGACATACAGCCAATGGAAAGGAAAGCGGCCTGCCGCCTGCCTGCAACTGGCCGGCGGCCCCCATCGGTGGGTACGCGTCGCGAAATCGGGCAGCGCCGTCGCCGCGTTCCAGGCGGCTCTGGTCAGCAACGTCCCACGGTTCAGCGTGCAAACGCTCGAGGCCATCACATCCGTGACCAATCCACGCGGCGGCATCTGTGCCGCGACGTCTGCCGGCATAACGGTGGCGCCCAAGGACAACTCCAGATCGCACCTCACGGGCCGGCTCGCAGCAACCGGGACGGGAGCAGCTCTAGTGCCGCCATGACCGTTGCCTGACGTTCGGCATCGGACTGATGCAAATGATGCACCTGCCCGATCGACACCGACCCGCGGGTACAAAGCAGCCTTCCGCATAGCACTTCAGCCGGAGTGAGATCATTCAACTCTTCGTAGGCGATCATCCAGAAAAAGGGATCTTCACCTGACGGCTCGTTGCGGAGCGCCATGATGATCGGCGTGATCAGGGCCGGCGCAGGCGGTACGAACTGCCAGGCCGGAAGTATTGTGGGCATTCCGGCGGGATCGTAGCCCTCGGCGTAGAAGTGGCCCGCCTCGATGGCGCGATGCAACTCGAAAGGCGTCAGGTTCACGAGTCCTTGCGCCGAAACCTCCGCGACCGTCAGATGGCCAATCGGCAGCCGGCTGGACCCGAGCACGGCACACGGGGAGTCCGAAAATGGCAGTTGGCCGGGGCGGCCACCTTGGCGCAGCCTGCTGTGCGTATTGGCTTTTGGCAGCGGCTGCAAGCCTGCCATGAGATCGAGATACATGCTGAACCTCGGGTGCAGTGACGTGACGAGGACAGCTTATGCAATGGCCCGACACGGCTCAATCACTGCAACGGCGAAAGCGCAATCCGACACGGATTCACAGCATTGTGTGGCTACCGCCCCTCACCCTGCGTATGCACACCCGGCGCCCGCGGTTCACACCCCACCCACGTCACCCTTCCCGAGGCTTCTGAAAATGCTCGCGCACAAGCCTGGCCGCTTCTTCCCAAAGCACTGGCGAGCCGCGCTCGATCGGCGGGCCGTAACGTGCCATGGCCTGTTCTTCGGTGACGTCGCACTCCACCCAGCTACCGCCCCCGGTCGCTGCGTTGTGGAGTAACGGCTGCAGACGGTCCAGCGATTTCGCGAACCGTGCGTCGTCGCTCTCCCCCGCTTCGAACTCGGACCACAGGCTCCGGAACTCCGCTGCCTGCGCGGCCGGCAGCAGCGAGAAGATCCGTTCTGCCGCCTGTTCCTCCAGCGCAGCCTGACCGGCTCTCGCCGCCGGGTCGTGAAACGGCACGTCGCCTGCGTCGATTTCCACGATGTCGTGGATGAGCAGCATCTTCACCACGCGCAGGGCGTCGACAGGTGCCGCCGCATGTTCCGACAGGACGAGGGCATACATGGCCAGGTGCCACGAATGTTCCGCGCTGTTCTCCCGGCGTGACTGATTGATAAGCGGCGTCATCCGGACGACGCTCTTCAACAGGTCGATTTCCCGGAGGAAGGAAAGCTGGCGTTCCAGGTTGGACAGGTTCACGTTGAATGCAGATAGACAGTGTTTCGCGGCGAAGTTTAGCAGCCCTACCGGGCCGCTCGGGGCAGTGCGCCAGCCGCCGCTCACGCCTGCCTGCGAAACACCAGGCTGAAGTTGTTGGCCGGCATCTGAATCGGGGCATCGCACGTCAGGCCGTGCGTCGTGCCGAGTGCGATCACGGCTTCCATGTCGCGCACGCCCCAGTCTGGATCGGCCGAGTGCAACTGGCGGTCGAACACCTCGTTGCTTGGCGCCGTATGCGCGCCTTCGCGGCGGTAGGGGCCATAGAGGTACAACACGCCGCCCGGCGCCAATCGCCTGCCCGCGCCCTCGAACAGCGCCTCGGCCGCGGCCCACGGCGCGATGTGGATCATATTGATGCAGACGATGGCGTCCACGGCATCGATGCCCCACGGTTCCTGGCGAACGTCGATGGCAAGGGGTGGGAGAACGTTCTGGACCTGCGTATGTTCGGTCCAGGCAGCAATCGACTCGCGGTGCGTCACATCCAGATCGCTCGGCTGCCACGTCAAACCCGGAAGCGCCGCCGCAAAATGCACGGCGTGCTGCCCGGTGCCGCTGGCGATTTCCAGTACCGTGCCCGATCGCGGCAGTACGTTGCGCAGCACGGCCAGGATCGGCTCGCGGTTGCGATCGGTGGCGGGCGCCATGCGGCGCGCGGTCGGATCAGCGGTCATGGGGTTTCTCGTGGAGCTGCCACCCGGTCGGATGCCAGGCGCGCAGCCCACAGGTTAGCAGGACCGGGCGGAACGCGGCGTCAGGCCCGCTTGCCGAGGCGGATCGCTGCCGGCGTCGCCGTCAGGTAGCCCACCGCCGCGCCGAACCGGTCCTTGTAGTTGGCGCGGACCAGCGGGTCGAGCTGTGCCTTGACCTTGTCGTGCAGGCCTGCTTCCCAGTCGCCAGGATGCTGAAAGTTGCTCATGATGTACGTCCAGCCATTGATCTCGTCCACCGCGTGCAGTCCGGTCGATTCCGCGCCGGCCGGGCACGACAGCACGCGCGACAACTGCTTCGTGTCGACGTTGTACGCCCACAGGAAGTTGTTGACGTGCGTGTTGCTGTCCTCGCCGACGAACAGCGTGCGCAGCGACTCCGAGAACTTGAGGTTGTCCGGCGTGGCCACCTTGTCGGGGTTGGCGAAGTTGCCAAGCGCATCCTGCGCCTTCTTGGGTCCGCCGCCGAGGTCTTCGGATACCAGTGCCGGCACCGGCGCCATGTCGACGGGCACCCATTCGCTGTCGATGCGCGCGCCAGCATGGTCGGTCTGGGCGCCACTCAGGTTCAGTTCGTACACGGCGCCGGAGTAGGGACCTTCCACGCGGATATCGCCCGCGTTCGCCGCGTTGCCGGCCAACATGCTCGATTCGATACGCGAGATCGCCGAGTACGCCTTGCGGTCCGCGATATTGACCGTCGTGCCTTCCATCTTGGTGAAGCCCAGGCTGCCACCCACGAGCGCCGCGTAACGATGGGTCTCCAGGAACGCCGCCGCCTTTTCCTGGCCCGGTGCCACCTTTACCCAGTTCGGCTTGCCATCGATCAGGATGCGCGTGTAAGCGCTATCTGCCGGGTCCTTGGCCTTGACGTCCATGATGTCGGAGACCTTGATGCCACTATCCACCAGCTTGCGGATCTCGTCGCTCGTCGCGCTGCCCAGCGCGATCCACGACAGCGTGGCCGCGCCCGGCCCCGTGCCGGAAGTCTGGTGCCACTTGGCCACATAGAGCTTGCCCGACGACAGATCGCGCGGACGATCGGCGATAAACATGAACAGGCCGCCGTTGGTGGCATCATCGCCCATCAGTACGGTGCGTTCGTCCGGCATCACCTGCACGAGTTCGTGCGAGATGCGGCCCAGGCAGTAATGCTTGCGGATCGAACCCGTGCCGTCGGCGTGCACGGTGACTTCGGGCAGATGGCCGTAGTGATAGGGATTGGCGCGGTCTGCGTCGCCATACAGGTTCTGGCTGAAGCCACGCAGGCGCTTGTCGGTGGCGGCCTTGACCGCATCCGGCTCGTACTCCTCGCTCGACAGGTGCGTGTTCCACGGCGACAGGCTCGCGCCACAGGTGATCCACAGGCCGTTCACCGCCGACGTATCCACGTTGTGATAGCGCACCGGGGTGAGCTTGCCAGTCTTCGGGTCCTGGTCGAGCGTGATGACGGCGATCGGCGACGGCAGCATGCCGTACATGTCACCGTTGGCCTGGTCGCGCGTGGTGTATTCGAACTGCACCACGGCGAACACCGTATTGCCCTTCACGCCATGCACGCGCGCGCCGCGCACGGTCAGCAGCGAGCTGCCGTCCGGGCAGTCCGAGAAGAACTGACGCGTCTTGCCGGGCACCGAGGTATCCATGATCGGGCGGTTATGGATGTCGTAGTAGCCGCCTGCCAGCACCTTGCCGCCCTTGCCATCGGGCAGCATGTCGCCGGTGACAAAGAAGGGCTGGTATGCCAGCGCATATTCCTGCGCGCTGTCGTCGCTGTAAGACACCTTGATCGACGAGCCAACCGTCGTCGTGGCCATCGCAGCCGGATTGTCGAGCGACGGCGCGGCCATGCCCGTGAACGTTGCCGACGTAAATGCCGCGCCAGCCTTGCGCCGGGGCGCGGCGGCGAACGCGGCCTCCATCGCGGTCATCCCACCCGCAAGACTCGCGGCGGCCGCGCCGATCGGGAGCATCGGGGCTCCACCAAGGATTTTCAGGGCACGGCGACGGGCAACGAGGGGTTGGTCGGACATGATGGTTTTATATGGGTGGATAGTTATGCGAATCGGGCACCGGGGCAATGTGGACGGAACGCCCCGTGGCGGATGATAAGCACCCAGCATGACAGTTTTTTGACGGTCAGCGAGCTGTCATGCGGCCTGGTTTCCGTAGCCAACCGTCGGCCTGCGCTACACTCGCCATCCTGCCCAGCGACCACTGCATTTCCCCGTCTTGCCTACCTACACGCTTGCCGCTCCAGTTCACGCCGACATCGAGATCCGCAAGAGCCGCTTTATCGCGCTGGCCGTGCCGGTGGCCGATCGTGACGCGGCGATGGCCGTGATTCAGGATCTGCGGGCGCAGCATCCCACCGCCACCCATGTGTGCTGGGCGCTGCTGGCGGGCGGACAGTCGGGCATGTCAGACGATGGCGAGCCTTCTGGCACGGCAGGCAGGCCGATCCTCGAAGTTCTTCGCCATCACGACCTCGACGGCGTGCTGGCGGCCGTGGTGCGGTACTACGGCGGCGTCAAGCTGGGCGCGGGCGGCCTCGTGCGGGCCTATACCGACGCCATCGCCAGCGCGCTCAAGGACGCCGAGCGTATCGAACGCATTGCGTACACCACGTTTGCCATCGAGATCGACTATGCCGACGAATCGCGCGTGCGACGCTGGCTGGAGCTGTCAGCCGCCGAAGGCTGCACGCTGGTCGACACCCGATATGACGCGTTGGCGACGCTGCTGATCCGCCTGCCCGCCACGCTGCGCGATGGCGCGATTGCCACGCTGCGCGACGCCACGCACGGCCGAGCCCGATTCCCGGATACCGAAGAGCAGGCATGACTGGCGACGGGAACACCTTCGACGACACCGAATACACGGCGTGCGTCCTGCCCGCAAATACACGGTTTGCCGCGCCGGCTTCGTTGAGTCTGCTTGAGGCGGCGCTGCTCGATGGCGTGTCGCTGCCCAGTTCGTGCCGCAATGGCACCTGCCGCGCCTGCATCAGCAAACTCCACGCGGGCAGCGTGCGTTACCGCGTGGAATGGCCAGGCCTGAGCCGCGACGAAAAGGAGGATGGCTACATCCTGCCCTGCGTGGCGTGTCCGACCAGCGACGTCGTGTTCGAACCCGTTGGCGCGGCCTGATCGCGCCATCATCCAGGGGCCAAGCCCTGCCCACGCTCTATCTGCGCTCTATCTGCGCTCGATCCGCGCGCTACCCACACTCAATCGTGACGACCGTTCACCGAAAAGAACCGTAGCGCGATCTTGAGTGCATCGGGGCCGGCGGGGTCGGCGAACGCCTGCCCCGGCGCGCCACCGCTCCAGGCGTGACGCAGACCCTCCACCTTTACCAGCCGCAGGTACGGGCGCGCCCCGCTCTGCCAGTCGAGCACGTCCATCTCCCTGCGCGTGCCGCGGCGCACGCGCTTTGGCGGCAACGGGGCAGGTGCATGCACGCCATGTGGCACGAGGTCGAGCCACATGGCAGCCGTAGCCGTGGCGTTGTCGTAGGACACCACCGCATCCTCGTCGCCATGCATCAGCAGCAGCGGCGGAGGCCGACGTCCAGCCAGCAGCAACCGCGCCGCGTCAATGTCAGGCGCCCGCTCCCCACGCATCGCGCGTGACGCCTGCGACGCGTTGCTGGCACTGAACGGCGCGGCGCCGGAATGCGAACCCACGGCGGCAAAACGATCGGGATAGCGCAGACCCAGCATCATCGCCATGGCGCCGCCAGCAGACAAACCGAACGCGCAAACCCGGTCGGCCAGAACCGCGTAGCGCCGGCACGCATGATCGACCATCGACATCAGCAGCGCCGCCTCCGATGCGCCGCGCTCAGCGGGCCGGAACCAGTTCCAGCAGCGCTGGGCGTTGCCTTGCAGCGATTGCTCCGGCATCAGCACCACCCAGCGGGCGTCGCGCGCCACGGTGGCCACGCGGGCGCAGGCCGCAAAGCTGGCGGCATCCTGGCCGCAGCCGTGCAGCAACACCAGCAGCGGCGCTGGCCGCGCCGCGCTGACACCGGGCGGCACGAACACGCGATAGCGGCGCTGCGCCATGCTGCCGATACCGAGGCTGAAGCCCCACAGCCCTTCCTCCCAGATACCGCCGCCCTTGCTGACCGGGGATGGGGCTGGAGTCACAACCCCTGTGAAGGCCTGACGCGCGGCCTTGCCAACGGCACGCCCCATGGCCTTGCCGACCGCCTGGCCCTGCTGCCTCGCCACGCGCAACATCGGATTTGTCACTGTCTGCGCCACGGTGCGCTGCAGCCGGCGCGCGCTCCGCGCCGCCTGCCTGCCCAGCGTTGCCAACAGCCTGGTACCGCCCGTGCGCCGCTTCATACCGCATCGCCCTTTCGTGTCCGGTGCGGCAAGGCCATGCTAGCGCCGCGATCTGGGAGCCAGTATGGCAGGCGAATATGTCAGGAATCCTCGGCGGATGGGGTCAGAATGCTCCGCGTAGCGCCAGATCGACGCCAAGCAACAACAGACCACAGAAGAACAGGCGGCGGAAGCGCTCCGCGCTGATCCGGTGGCGCAGCCACTGCCCGAAGAACATGCCCCCGAGCGCGGGAACCAGCGCCAGCGCCGAGGCCCCCAGAACCGGCGTGTGCAGCAGCGCGCCGTCCAGCGCCAGGCTGACCGCCAGCGCAATGGTAGACACGGTGAACGACAGCCCCAGCGCCTGGACCATGCTTTCCTTGTCCAGCCCAAGCCCCTGCAGGTAAGGCACGGCCGGAATCACGAATACACCCGTCACCGCCGTGATGGCACCAGTCACCAACCCGACCAGTGGCGCCAGCCAGCCTTCCGCGCGTGGCGGAACGTGCAGCCTCACGGCGGCCAGCCCGACGATCGCGTAGAGCACCAGCGCCACGCCCAATGCGTTGGTGGCATGTCCGAGAACCCGGGCCGGCACCAGCGCCGCGCAGATCCACGTGCCCGCGCAGATCGCCACGAGCATCGGCCAGAGCCGCTGCAGTAACGTGCCAAAACGCGGGCCGCTGAATAGCTGGACCACATTGGTCACCATCGAAGGCGCCACCAGTAGCGCGGCGGCCTGGGCAGGCGGCATGACCAGCCCCAGCAGGCCCACCGCCACTGTCGGCAGGCCCAGCCCGACCACCCCCTTCACGAAGCCGGCCAACAGAAATGTCAGGCCGATGAATGCAATCTCCTGCCCGATATCGAACGACGTCATTCGCATTGGCTCCGGGGATCAGGGTTGCGCCGCGTCGTGCACCGCGCGGCTGTCGGCCGGCGCTTCGTCGCGTTCATTCATGCCGTAATCGCGTATCACCTGCGCCACGCGCAGCCGATAGTTGGCAAACACGCCACCGCGCCCGGCCGCCTGCGCCTTGCGGTGGTCGAGCGTGTTGCGCCAGGCGATCACGGCCGCCTCGTCCCGGAAGAACGACAGCGAGAGCAGCTTGCCCGGCGTGGTCAGGCTCTGGAACCGCTCCACCGAGATAAATCCATCAATGGTTTCCAGCGTCGATTTCAGGTGCGCGGCAATCTCGAGGTAGGCGTCCTGACGCCCTGGCGCGGGCTCGACTTCGAAGATGATGGCGATCATGGTTGAGGGCTCCATTTAGTTGTTGGATGAAAAGCTGGGAATGCGTGCATTGACGGATGGCCGGTAGCGCACGCTGACAGCAAGCCGGTCCGGGTGTACGTCGCGCGCGAGCAGCGCCTCGACCGTGCACGTGGCCAGCACGCGAGCCAGCGCATCGCCTGGGCAACCGTGCCGCCCCGCGCCAAAGGTCCACGCGCGATCGTCCACGGCGGCGGAAGGATCATGCGCCGCGGCGGCCAGCAATACCAGCACCGCATCGCCCGCCTTGACCTGCTGGCCGCACAACATCGCATCCGCTGCCATGAAACGGCGCGTGTTCTGCACGGGTGGATCGATCCTTGCCACCCGATCTACGCTCGCTGCGATATCGGCCCCTTGCCAGCCAGATCTGCCGAGATAAACGAGCGTGTTGCCGATCAGCCCGGCCGTCGCTTCGCACGACTGGATCATCAGGCCGATCGCGTTTGCCGTCAGCGTGGCCGGATCCAACTTGCTGTCACCCCCTGCCTGCGCCAGCGCGACCAGCAAGCCGCTGCCTGCCGTAGCGCGATCGCCGGCGGTTTGCGCCAGGCGCGTCAGCCATTGCGCGGCAGCAACGCCAGCCTCAACATCCGCAGCGGATGCCAGCGGCGACATGGCCGTGGCAAACGTGGCAACGAAACCGGCCACCCGCGTCGAGACGTGACCGTCCGCATCGCGCTCGAGTGGAAGGCCCAGCAGATCGGCAATGGCAAGCACCGGTAGCGTGAACATCCAGCGATTGGCTTCGTGCGCGTCGTCGTGGTCCACGCGGGGCAATGCCGCTGCCAGCGCGCGGGCGCGACCGCGTACATCGGACAGATCCAGCGCCGCCATCTGCCGCGCCACGATTGCCTTCAACGGGGCATGGGGCACGCCGTCGTTCATACGGATCAGCCGTCCGAACAGGTCACCTGCGGCAGATCCGGCGAGCGACGGCGGAACGGGCTGCGCGACTGGCCGCACGCGACCATCGGCATGGTCCAGCACTTCCGCGACAGCCGCCGCACTGGCGGCGACCCACAGCTTCAGTGCGGGATCGAAGTGGAAGGGGCGAGTGCTCGCGAGGTCACGATAGTAAGGATAAGGATCGGCGTGCGTGACGGCTGCAATTGGATCGGCGGGGGCAAGGGAAGCGTTGGGGGGCATGGCCTGCTCGCATCTTGTAGATGCCACCCAGTATGGTTCGGCATCTCACTGGATGTTTCACGGCGACGCGAAATGTCGATTACAGCGCCAAGGCACCAGCACGGCACCAGCACGGCACCACCAAGCGCGGCTAACCCGCCACCAGCCCCTTCTGCGCCAGCCATTCGGCGTTGAACAACCGTGCCGAATACAAGCTGCCACGATCGCACAGTAGCGTCACGATGGTGTGACCCGGCCCCAGATCCTGCGCAATCTGCACCGCGGCCGCCACATTGATGCCCGTCGACCCGCCCACGTACAGCCCTTCCTCGCGCAGCAGGCGATAGACCATCGTCACGCAACGCTGGTCGTCGATGCGCACCGCATCGTCGATTGGTGTGTCCGCGAGATTCGCCGTGATGCGGCTCGACCCGATCCCCTCGGTGATCGAATTGCCTTCGGCCCGGATCTGCCCGGTCTTCACGAAGCTGTACAGACCACTGCCGTGTGGATCGGCCAGCACCGTTCGCACCGCCGGGTTCTGCGCCTTGAGAAAGCGGGCAACGCCCGCAAGCGTCCCGCCTGTGCCGGTGGCGCAGACGAAAGCATCGACCTTGCCGTCGGTATCCCGCCAGATCTCCGGCCCCGTGGTCTCGTAGTGGGCCTGCCGGTTGACCGTGTTGTCGAACTGGTTCGCCCAGATCGCATTGTCGAGTTCCTGCGCCAGGCGCCCTGCCACCTTCTGATAGTTGTTGGGGTCGGCGTAGGGCACAGCCGGCACGGTGCGTACTTCGGCGCCGAGCACGCGCAGCAGGTCCATCTTCTCTTTCGACTGGGTCTCCGGAATCACGATCACGCAGCGATAACCACGCGCGGCACAGATATGCGCCAGGCCGATGCCGGTGTTGCCGGCTGTGCCTTCGACCACGGTGCCGCCGGACTTCAGCGTACCGCGCCGCTCGGCGTCGGCAATGATGTACAGGGCGGCGCGGTCCTTGACCGAGCCACCCGGGTTCAGGAACTCGGCCTTGCCGAGGATCTCGCAGCCCGTTTCCGCGCTGAGCTTGCCGAGCCTGATCAACGGCGTGTTGCCGACTGCGCCGATAAAACCGTTCCGCGTTGCCATCGCGCCTCCCGCATGCCCGAACCGTGCCAGTCATCCCTACAGCTTAGTCCGGGCATACGGATGGCGCGGATTGCGGGCCGGAAGCATCGTCCGGCGCACAACCGTCGGCCGGAGTCGCTACGTGAAGTCCGCGCGCAGCACGTGCTTCATCAGCTTGCCCGTGGGGGTACGTGGCAGCGTGTCGCGAATCAGGAACTCGCGCGGCACCTTGTAGCGCGCCAGCCGCTCGGCGGCGAAGGCCTTGATGTCCTCCGGGTCCGGCTGCGTGCCGGGCCTGGGCACCAGCACCGCCACCACGGTCTCGCCCCACTGGTCGTGTGGCCGGCCGATCACGGCAACGTCCTGAACGTCGGGGTGCGCCCCCAGTACGTCCTCGACTTCCTTCGAGTAGACGTTCTCGCCACCGGTAATGATCATGTCCTTGGTGCGATCCACCACGAACAGGAAGCCATCGGCGTCCAGCCGGGCCAGATCTCCGCTGCGATACCAACCATCGCGCATGACTTCACGTGTGGCCGCTTCGTTATCGAGGTAGCCCAGCATATTGGAGTCGGCCTTGATCCAGATTTCGCCAATCTCGCCGGGGCCAGCATCGGCACCGTCCGTGCGCACCACGCGCATGTCCAGACCCGGCGTGGCCACGCGGCCAATCGAGCCCGCCTTGGCAACCTGTTCCTCCGGGTACAGCACGGTGCCGGACGGCCCGGTCTCGGTCATGCCAAAGACCTGATAGAAGCGATCGCTGCGATATAGCTGCGCAAGCTGGCGGGCGGTGTCCGCGCCGATCGGGCCGCCGCCATAGATCCATGCGCGGACCGACCCCAGATCGAACGCGGTAACGTCGATCTTCATCTGCAGCGGCAGCAGGTATGACACTGGCGCGCCGAAGTACAGCGTGGCGCGCTCGTCCTGCGCCGTCTGCAGGAAATGCAGCGGGTGGTACTCGCGCAGCAAGATAACGGTGCCGCCGACGTACAGCGTGCCGAGCATCCAGTTGTTGAGCGGCGACGAGTGCCACAGCGGCATCGCCATCAACGTGCGCTCGTCGCGCTGCATCGACAACGCCAGCGCGGCGGTCATCCCTGCCATGCACACGGCCCGATGGGTCAGCACGCAGCCCTTGGGCCGGCCCGTGGTGCCGGACGTGTAGAGAATCTGGGCGATGGCGTCGTCGGCCGGCGGCGGCGCATCGTAGGTGGCGGCCGCCGGCAATTGCGCGTCGAACGAATCGAACCCGGCCGCATCGGTGTTGGTGGCCAACAGCTTCACTGGCGTCTGCAGGCGAGAGACCACGGAAGCCAGGCTGCCGTCGAACACACACACCTTCACGCCCGCATGTTCGAGGATGTAGTCGACCTCCGCCGTCTGCAGCTTGTGGTTGACCGGCACCGCCACCGCGCCGAGCCGCCACGCACCGAACATCGCCGCCACCATACCCGGCGTGTTGAAGCACAGCACGGCCACGCGGTCACCCACGCCAACGCCGTGGTCGGCAAGCACGATGGCGGCGCCGCGCGACAACGCATCGAATTCCGCATAGGTGATCGACTGTCCGGCATACCGCAGGAACGGCTTGTCCGGATACTTGCGTACGTTGCTATCCAGCAAGGCAACGATGTTCATTGGGGCGTCTCCACGTTCTCTTTTGTATGTTCTCTTGTTGGCCGGCCTTGTGCTGGCCTTGCGGCGCCTTACTGCGTCCAGGCGCGACCCAGGATCGCGGCGTGCGCCACGCCGTCCGGCAGCATGCCGAACACGCGGCCCCATTGCGCGTCGAACCGGCTGGCGATAAACGCATCGGCCACCGCCGCCGGCGCATGTTCGCCGAGCAGGCGGGCCTGCACCAGCAGCACCAGAAGCTGCGCATGGCGGCGCGCAAGCCATTCCGTCGCCTCGCCCTGGGTCCGCAGCCCCGCGACCAGCGCCGTGGCCGCATCGCTCAGACGCGCGTCCTGACGGCAGAACGGCGCCAGGTCTTCCAGCAACGCGTGCATGGCCTGCGGCTCCCGGCTGATGGCACGGATCATGTCCAGCGCCATCACATTGCCCGATCCTTCCCAGATCGAAATCACTGGTGTTTCGCGATACAGGCGGCCCATCGGGCCTTCATCCATATAGCCGTTGCCGCCAAAGACCTCCATGGCCTCGCCAGACAGTTCCACGCTGCGCTTGGCCAGCCAGAACTTGGCCGCCGGCGTGACGATGCGCTTGTAGGCACGCTGCAGCGGATCTTCATCGGCCAGCGCGAAGGCCTCGGTCAGCCGCATCATCATCAGCGTGGCGGCTTCGGATTCGAGCGCCATGTCGGCCAGCACGTTGCGCATCAGCGGCTGATCGATCAGCGTCTTGCCGAACGCGCTACGGTGGCGGGTATGGTGCAACGCCTGGACCAGGCACTGGCGAATCAGGCCGGTGCTGCCCATCACGCAGTTCAGGCGCGTGAAAGTGGCCATTTCGATGATGGTGGGAATACCACGGCCTTCCTCGCCGATCATGCGCCCCCAGGCACCACGGAATTCCACCTCGCTGCTGGAGTTGGAACGATTGCCCACCTTGTCCTTCAGCCGCTGAATCTGCACCGCGTTCTTGGTGCCATCGGGCCGGTAGCGCGGCACGTAGAAGCAGGCCGGGCCGCTTTCCGTGCGGGCCACCACGAGGTGCGCGTCGCACATCGGCGCCGAGAAGAACCACTTGTGGCCGGTGATCAGGTACTCGCCGCCGCGCCCCTCGCCACGCAGCGGTTCAGCGCGCGTGGTGTTGGCCCGCACGTCGGAGCCACCTTGCTTCTCCGTCATGCCCATGCCGACCAGGATCGAGTCCTTCTGTTCCAGCGGGATATCCCGCGCATCGTACGTGCGCGAATAGAGCTTCGGCGCGAGCGCCGCGAACAGTTCGGGTTCGCGCTGCAATACCGGGATGCACGCGAAAGTCATCGAGTTCGGGCACTGCGAGCCCGCCTCGATCTGCCCGTGCATCGAGAATCCGGCCGCATAGGCAGCCCATGCGCCGGGACGTGGATCGGCGAACGGCTGTGCCACCAGGTTCTGCTCGCGCGCCATGCGCATGATGCCGTGCCAGCTCGGGTGAAACTCCACGCGGTCGATACGGCGGCCCTGGCGATCGAACGTGTGCAGCTCGGGCTTGAAGTGGTTGGCCTCCTCGGCCATGCGGATCGTCTCGGCGCTGCCAAGCCGCGCGCCGTAGGCGGATAGCTCGGTTTCGTGGGCACCCGCCCCCGCGCGGCGCACCGCCTCCTGCAAGGGAAGATCGGTGGTGTAGACGTTATAATCCTGCAGTTCCGTCACCACGTTGGTGACCTCGTGCGTGCTCCATTCCATGGGCATGTCTCCGTTGCGCCGGCTCGTCAGTCAAGCCGGTCTTGTCGACAACCAGTATAAGAATCCGTCCATCGCAAGGTGTTCGGGTTTCTCAGACATGAAAGCAGCGCGCCCCAAAGCTCCCACCACCCCCATTCCACCGAACCCGTCCGGCGCCCGGCGCCGCAAGCCAGCGCAATCGCGGGCCCGCGCCACGGCCGACGCCATCCGCGACGCGTTCTTCCAGCTTCTGGCCGAAAAGCCTTATGACCGCATCTCCATCCGTCAGGTGATCGGATTAGCCGGGGTCGGCATTGGCAGCTTCTACGAGTATTTTTCCTGCAAGGACGCGCTGGCGGCGGTCTGCATCCATCTGCGCGTCAAGGCAATCGCGGCCACGATGCGCGCCAGCATCGACGCCCACCGCACCGAGCCCCTGCCCGCACGTGTGGATGCCCTGATCGACGCCCAGTCGGCCGCGCCGCTGGCCGAACCCGAACACTGGGCGGCGCTGTTTGTGGTCGAGCGCAAGGTGTCCGGCATCGAGGCGTTCCGGAACATGTACGCGGAGTTCGTGCAGCTCTGGATGGAAACGCTGTCCGACGGACCGGATTGGCCCGCCGATGCGCCGCTAGGCGCCACTGCCTTTGCCGTTCACGCGATGACGTACAGTCTGGTATCGCAAACCTTGATGACCGCGACGCGTCCCGTCGATGCCGTGGCGCTGCGACGCGCGGTGGGCAATGCGGTGCATGGTTACCTGTCGATTCAAGCGCCGCTGGCTTACCGGATGCACCGCTTCGAGCCCGGCTGAATATCAGGCAGGCCGAATAGATTGCGCTAGATCGCGCCAGATCGTGCGCGCCCGCGAGCCGACCTTCGTCTTCGGATACGATGCCATCGTGAGCCTCTCTCTCAAACTTCCGGAATGCCGATGACCGCCACCGCAGTTATCTCGACCCGTCCCTCGACCCCCCACCCACGCCGGAAACGGACATGGATGCGAGCCGCGCTATGCGCCTGGTTCATCGGCGCCGCGACGTCCGCCTGGGCGCAGCCACTGTGGTTTGCCAACGGGCGCCCGACGCAAGCCGCGCAACAGGCCGTGGCCGCGCTGGCGGATGCGGGCGCGGATGGGCTGGAACCCCGGGATTACGACGCGGATGGCTTCAAGCGGGCCATCGCGCAGGCCGATTCCGGCACGGCCCTGGCGCCGGAATCGTTGGATCGGCTGGACAACGCGCTAACCGTGGCGATGCGCCAGTACCTGTCGGACCTGCACAAGGGGCGTATCGACCCGCGCCAGATTCACGTGAACTTCTCGGTAGCGGACGAAACACCGTTCGACCCCGACAGCTATCTGCACGCCGCCGTCGCCGCGAACCGGCTGCCCGCGGCGATTCACGAGGCGGCGCCATCGTTCCCGCTGTATCCGACGTTGCGCGACGCGCTGAGCCGCTATCGGGCCCTGGCCGCCCAGCCGCTCTGGAACACCCCGCTGCCGACGCCGCCGGGCAACAAGCTGACCATCGGGCAGCCCTATGACGGCCTGGCGCAAATGGCGCAGCGTCTGGAGGCATTGGGCGATCTGCCCCAAGGCACGCCGGTTCCGAAAAAGTACGAAGGCGCGCTGGTAACCGCGGTCGAGTCATTCCAGAAGCGGCATGGTCTAGATGCCGACGGCGTCATCGGACAAGGCACGCTGGCGCAACTCAACACAACACCGTCCGAACGCGTGAAGCAGATCGCGCTGACGATGGAACGCCTGCGCTGGACACCGTTGACGGCAGGCCCCCGCGTCATCGTCGTCAACATTCCCGAGTTCATGCTGCGCGCCTACGACTACGTCGACGGAAAGCTGGACATCAAGCTGGAGATGAAGGTCATCGTCGGCAAGGCGCTCAACACCCGCACGCCGATGTTCCGCGAGGACATGCGCTATATCGAGTTCAGCCCGTACTGGAACGTACCGCCATCCATCGCGCGCAGCGAGGTGGTGCCGAAATCGCGGCGCGACCCCGGGTATTTCACGCGACAGGGCTTCGAGTTCGTCTCGGGTGGCCAGGCGATTACCACGCTGTCGTCGGCCAATCTCGATGCGGTGCTGAACGGCCAGATGCGCATCCGGCAACGGCCCGGCCCGCTGAACGCGCTGGGGGACATCAAGTTCGTGTTCCCGAACAATCAGAACATCTATTTGCACCACACGCCGACCCCGCAATTGTTCCAGCGCGGCCGCCGCGATTTCAGCCACGGCTGCATCCGCGTCGAGGAGCCGGTGCAGTTGGCGCAGTTCGTGCTGCAAGACATGCCCGAGTGGACCGAGGAGCGCATCCGGCAGGCGATGAGCAAGGGGAAATCCAACACAATTGCGTTGAAGCAACCTTTGCCTGTTGTATTGGCGTACGGCACCGCCATTGCCAGAGCCGATGGACGTGTATATTTTCTGCCTGATATCTACGGACAGGACAAGCTGCTGGAGCAGGCGCTGCGGCAGCGCAACCCGCCGGCCACCGCACGCGCCGGCAAGCTCGCGCAGACCACACCATGACGCAATCGAAGACTCCCCCGCGCCGCCGCTTTCTGCACCGCGCCAGCGGCCTGATCCTCGGCACCGGCATTGCAGCACTTTCGACCGGCGTGGCACGGGCCAATACGCCGGACAACACACCTGAGAACACACTTGAGAACACACCTGACAGCGGCCCCGGCAACCCGCCGAATGCCCGCTCGCTATCGTTCCATCACACGCACACGGGCGAGAACATCTCGCTGGTGTATGCGATGGGTAGCGAAGTGCTGCCACAGGCACAGCTGGCGCTGAACCGCTTCCTGCGGGATCACTATTCGGGTTCGGTCGGCACAATCGACCCCCAGCTTTTCGGCCTGCTTTTCTCGTTGCGACGGGAGCTTGAGACAGACACCCCGTTCCAGGTCATTTCCGGCTATCGCAGCCCGGCCACCAACACCCGTCTGCGCAACACGCGGGGCGGCGGCGTGGCCAAGCACAGCCTGCATATGGACGGCATGGCTATCGATATCCGGCTGCCCGGCGTAGCGCTGGCTGATCTGCGCGATGCGGCCACCTCGCTGAAGATTGGCGGCGTCGGGTTCTACCAGCAAGAGGATTTCGTGCACGTCGATACCGGCCGTGTGCGGCACTGGGGATAAGGCGCCGGGATGAAATGCCAGGGCTAGGGCTGGCGGCAGCCAGCCCTCAATATGCCCTAAGCGTCTCATCATGCGGCCTTGATGGGCGGTATGCCCATCGGTCCCATGGCGCGAATAGTAGTGGTCTTGCTACACTTCGGGAAAACCCTATCAGGGAATCCACCAAGGATAACCAAGGGACCGACCAACCTGACCACGCCATCTGGCGCCCAGACCATGTCCACGCAAGTCGAAACCGTCTTCCTGCCCTACGGCGCAGCCTTCAACAAGACCCCTTCCAGCAACCAGGACAAGTCGTCGTGGTGGGGCAGCTACTGGGCCGGTGGCTGGGATCTGTACCTCGACAACGCCCGTGTCGTAGGCGAGGCGTTCAAGCCCGCGCAGCAGGACCGCTGAACGCCGCCGGGGGCTAGTCCGCCTTCAGTCCCAGACGCTGGACCATCGCCCGCTCAACCGAGATCTGCTCCGCCACGAAACGCTTGTAGGCGGCGCCATCCATGTACATGAGCGCCTGGTCCTGCCGCTTCAGCGCCGCGAGGTGAACCGGATCGACCGCCGCCTTGTGCAGCGCGTCTTCCAGTATCCGCACAACCGGCTCCTTCATGCCCTTCGGCCCCGCAATGCCGTAGGGGGATGCCGATACGATATCCAGCCCGAGTTCGCGCAGCGTTGGCACATCGGGCCAGCGCGTGGAACGACGCTCGGTCCAGAGGTTCAGCCATCTCAGCTTGCCGCTATCGACCAGCGTCCCGGCAGAACTGCCCGCCGCGCACATCGACACGTGACCGCCAAGCAGCGCGGGTATGCACTCGGCATCGCTCTTGTACGGAATCGCATTCAGCGAGATGCCCGTCTTCGCGCCGATCTCGAGCATCGTGACATGCGGCGTACTGAACTGCCCCGGCGAGCCATATGAATACTTGCCGGGCTCCGCACGCGCCGACTTCAGGAAATCACCCCAGGATTGCCATGGCGAGTCCGCACGCACCACGATGCCGAACGTGTAGCCCGAAATCCGTGCGAGGTATGTGAAGTCGCTCGCCGGATCGTAAGCCGTCTTCTGGATAAACGGCTGACGGAATACCGTGGCCGGAATCATGGCCAGCGTGTATCCATCGGGTTTCGCCCGCAGCAATGCCTGGGCGCCCAGCGTTCCCGACACGCCGGGCCGATTCTCCACTACCACCGATTGCCCTAACGCCGTCTGCAACGCCACGGCGTACTGACGCGCGACGACGTCCGTCGTGCCACCCGGCGCGTAAGGGACGATCAGCGTGACCGGGCCAGACGGGAACTTGTCTTCCGCCGACACGGCGCTCGCGCACAAGGCGAGCGCGAGCAGGGCGATGGGCCGAATGAATCGGGTGGATCGGGTGGATCGGGTGGATCGGGTGCTAGCGCGCATCCGGCACCCGCTTGCGCAACAGGTACTTCTGCGTGCCTTCCATGACGCGCACGTCGTTCTGGTTACGGATCTCGGATTGCATCACCAGCACGCCGGTGGTGCGGCCCGGAATCAGCTCGCTGACCGTCAGGCTGCAATACAGCGTGTCCCCGACATAGACCGGCGCCAGAAAGCGGCTGCTCTGCTCGATAAACCCCTTCAGCGATTCCTCGACCATATGCGGAAACAACCCGGCGCCCGCTGCGGTCTGGATCAGCACCTGGAAGCCATGCGCCAGCATATGGGGCATGCCATGCGCGCGGCAGTACTCCACGTCATAGTGCACCGGATGGTTGTCGCCACTGGCCAGCTGAAACGCGGCGAACAGCGCATCGGTCATGGTCCGGGAGGGCAGGTTCATCCGCTCCCCGACTTCGAAATCCTCGAAATAGCGCTGGGCGCAGAGTTCGTGTCTGATCATCGTTCGGTCTTCCTTTTCCTGCGGCGCGACGTCAGTCAGCCTTCATGTTGGCGGCGACTGCCACGGGCTTCCACTTGGCGATCTCCGCGCGCACGAACTGCGCGAGCGCCTGCGGTGTTGGATTTGGTTCCAGCTGCAACCCGAGATCGACGGCCTTGGCCTGCAGCGCGGGCTCCTTGAGCGTTGCGCCCAGCGTGTCCGTCAGCTTGCGGATAACCTCCGGCGGCGTGTTGGCCGGCGCAAACACGGCATTCCATGTATAGGCCTCGTATCCGGGCACAACTTCAGCCACCGCGGGCACGTCGGGCGTCTGCGGCAAGCGGGCAGCCATGGTGGTGGCGAGCAGCTTCACGGTACCGGCCCGGACCTGCGCCAGTCCGGTCGGCGCGCTATCGAACATGAAGGCCACGTGGCCGCCTATCAGGTCGGCCATGGCCGGCGCGCTACCGCGATACGGCACGTGAACGGTCTTGGTGTCGCTCATGTAGTTGAGCAGTTCCGCGCCGAGATGCGGCGCGCTGCCCACCCCGGCAGAGCTGTAGTTGACCTGGCCAGGATGCGCCTTCAGATAAGCGATGAACTCCTTCAGGTTCCCCACCGGCAGTTTCTTGTTGACCACCAGCACCAGTGGCGCGCGCGCGGCCAGCCCCACCGGGGCGAAGTCCTCGATAGTGCGATACGGCAGTGCGTCATGGATGCTGGGATTGACCGCGTGCGCCACCGTGGTCAGCAGCAGCGTATAACCATCCGGGGTCGCCTTCGACACGTACTCGGTACCGACCAGCGTGCCCGCACCGGTCCGGTTCTCGATCACGATCTGGGCTTTCAATTGCCGGCTCCAGCCCGCTGCCAGCGCCCGCGCGAACGTATCGGTGGGGCCACCCGCCGCGTAGGGCACCACCAGGCGGATTGGCTTCGCGGGATAGCCAGCGTCAGCCGCTGCCGGCGTTGCGGTGGCCAGGAGCGCCCCGGCGCAGATCAGCGCTGCGCCAAGCCGGTAAAGCGATGGAATCATGAGGTTGTCTCCGTCCGGTTCTGTGGTGACCGGTAACGTCGTTGCAATGTCGCCATGCCATGGCGCGAGCGATCACTATAGAATCGACAACGCGGCTCGGGCCAGTCGAAAAGTACTGAGCCCCCTTAGAAGAATTCGAACCGCGATGCCTGAAGCGCCCCTGGCCCCACGGCACCGATCGGCGCCGTGGCAACAGGAGACAACCTTGCGATTTGAGTTGACCGACCTTCGGGTCTTCGTGGCCATTGCCGAGGCGGGAAGCCTGACGATGGGTGCTTCCGACATGCATCTGACCGCGCCCTCCGCCAGCTATCGGCTGAAGAATCTGGAGCAGACCGTCGGCGTGCCGCTGTTCAATCGCACGCAGAAAGGCATGGTCCTGACGGCGGCCGGCGAGACCATGCTGCAGCACGCCAGGACGATTCTGGACAATGTGGAGCAGTTGCAGATCGGCATGCGGCGCCACACCGATGGCATCGAAGGGCACATTCGCGTTTACGCGAACAGCAGCACGATGTGCAACCTGCCCGTGGCCCTCAGCCGCTTTCTGGCGGCCTATCCCAACGTCAATGTCGACCTCGAGGAGCACCTGAGCGCGGACAGCGTTCGCGCGGTGCAGGAGCAACGCGCCGATATCGGGCTGGTGGCAGGCGCCATCGACCTGCATGGCCTCGACTCCATCCTCTATGGCGCAGACGAACTACTGTTCGTGGTGCCGCCACGTCATCCGCTGGGCATGCGCGATAGCGTCTCGCTGGTCCAGGCGTTGCGCCACGAACTCGTATCGATCGGCAGCAAGAGCAGCAATTTCCTCTATCTGCAGGATATGGCAACGCGCGCCGGCATCGTCCCGCATGTGCGCGTCCATGCGCCGAATTTTCCGGCCGTGATCCGCTGCGTGCAGGAGGGCGCCGGCATCGCACTGGTACCGCGTTCCGTGGCGGCGCCGGCCATCGCGCAAGGGCTCGTCGAGGGCGTGGTGCTGGACGAACCCTGGGCCATGCGCGAGCAGCGCGTGGTCGCGCGCAGCCTTCAGAGCTTGCCGGACTACACGCGTGCGTTCATTCGCTTTCTGACGGAATCCAGCGAGTCACTCCCAGACACCGTCCTGCGTTAGATGTGTTTGAAGCCGTGTAAGGAAATATCGACTGGCTTCGTCACACACGTCACTCCATACTCGGCCATCCCACGCCTAATGGAGCCCGCCGTGCCCCCTGCAGTTCTTCCCCTGGAAGGCGTCACCGTCGTCGCGCTGGAACATGCCGTCGCCGCCCCGTTCGCCAGCCGTCAGCTTGCCGATCTCGGCGCGCGCGTCATCAAGATCGAACGCCCTGGTGTCGGTGATTTCGCGCGCGGCTACGATAAGACCGTGCACGGCATGTCGTCGTTCTTCGTTTGGGCCAACCGGGGCAAGGAAAGCCTGTCGCTCGATCTGAAGCATCCCGACGCGGCAGACATCCTTCAGCAATTGCTTGGCGAGGCTGACGTGTTGATCCAGAACCTCGCGCCCGGCGCCGCCGATCGGCTCGGACTAGGCTTCGACGCGCTGCACACCCGCTTTCCAAAGCTGATCGTGTGCGACATATCGGGCTATGGCGACCACGGCCCCTATCGCGACAAGAAGGCCTACGACCTGCTGATCCAGGCGGCGGCTGGCCTGATATCGGTCACCGGCGGTGAGGACGCGCCGTCGCGCGCCGGGATCTCGATCGCCGACATCGCGGCCGGCATGTACGCCTACTCGGGCATCCTCTCGGCGCTGCTGCTGCGTGCCCGCACCGGCGTGGGCGAGCGCGTGGAAGTCACCATGCTGGAAGCGCTCGGCGAGTGGATGTCGTATCCGCTGAACTTCGCGCACTATGGCGGCACACCGCCCGCCCGGCATGGCCTGGCACATCCCTCGATCGCGCCGTACGGCCACTATCGCACCGGCGACGGCGGCAGCGTGATCTTTGGACTGCAGAACGATCGGGAGTGGCAGCGCTTCTGTCTGAACGTTCTGGACGATGCGGCCCTGGCGAACGACCCACGCTTCACGACGAACCTGGAACGCGTGAATCATCGCGAGGCGCTGGACGTGGAAATCGGCAAGCACCTGAACCGGATGACGCGCGACGAACTGATCGAACGTCTCGATCAGGGCGGCATTGCGAACGCACCGCTGAACGACATGCACGACGTCTGGAACCATCCGCAACTGGCAGCGCGCCAACGCTGGCGTGAGGTTGCGACGCCCGCCGGATCGATCCAGGCCCTGTTGCCGCCCGCCACGCTGGCAAACGCGCCAGCGCGCATGGGTGATGTGCCGGATCTCGGAGAACACACTGCCGCCATTCTGGGCAAGCTTGGATACACCGAGGCGCAACTGGAAGCGCTACGCCAGCAAGGGGCGATCTAGCACCACACACAAAAAAAGACCGGCAGTGCCTTGCACTGTCGGTCTTTTTTTAAGGCTTGTTTTACAGAATACCCTTGGCGCGCAAGTTCGCGACTTCGTCGGAACCAAGCTTGAGATTGTCGCGCAGCACCTCGTCCGTATGCTGGCCGAGCCCCGGTGGCGCGTAACGCACCGTCGTGGGCGTCTCCGACAGCCTCAGCGGGCTGGCCGTGCTGCAGATCCGGTTCACGCTATCCGACGGGGGACATCCTGCCTCCCCGTAGCGCTCCTGCTCGACGCGCAGCCCGCGATGCTGGACATGCTCGTCGGCAAATGCCTGGGCGATATCGTTGATCGGACCGCAAGGCACTGACGCAGCCTCCAGCAGACGAATCCATTCGCTGGTCGGCCGGGTCCGCGTGACCTCGCTCATCATCGGAATCAGCGTCCGGCGATGCGTGACCCGGGCGCTGTTGGTGGCGAACCGCTCATCGCGCGCCCAGTCGACATCGGCGGCTTCGCAAAAACGCACGAACTGGCCGTCGTTGCCGATGGCAAGCAGCATGTCGCCGTCCTGTGTCGGGAAATCCTGATACGGCACGACGCTCGGGTGCGTGTTCCCCTGGCGGGTCGGCACGACACCCGCATTCAGGTATCCCGCGCCCTGATTCGCCAGGACCGCCATGGCAACGTCGAGCAGCGCGACATCGATATGCTGGCCTCGGCCGGTGAAGTGCCGCGCCTCCAGCGCGCCAAGAATGGCCGTGGTGGCGTACATGCCCGTGAACACGTCGATCACGGCGACGCCCACGCGCACCGGGCCCGCGCCGGGCTCTCCGTCGGCTTGGCCAGTGATGCTCATCAGGCCGCTCATGGCCTGGATCAGCAGGTCATAGCCGGGACGTGCCGCGTAGGGACCGGTCTGACCGAAGCCCGTGACCGAGCAGTAGATCAGGCGCGGATTCAGCGCGCTGAGCGAGTCATAGTCGAGCCCGTAGCGCTTGAGGCCACCGGTCTTGTAGTTCTCGATGACCACGTCGCTCTGCATCGCCAGTTCACGGATCAGCTTCTGCCCTTCCGGCTTGGCGATGTCGATCGTCACCGAGCGCTTGTTGCGATTGCACGCGGCAAAGTAGCTCGCCTGGCTCGTGGGCCCATCTTCGTCTTGCAGATACGGAGGCCCCCAGTGCCGGGTGTCATCACCCGCGCCGGGTTTCTCGACCTTGATCACGTCCGCGCCCATGTCGGCGAGGTTCTGCGTGCACCACGGCCCGGCCAGCACGCGCGATAGATCCAGCACGCGGATATGGCTCAGGGCGCCGGTCTGCCGGGACGGCAGCGGCAGACCGGTGGTCGAATCGGTGGGTGTCGTCATGGGAATTCGTTGGGTATTCAGGCGATCTCCGCCCAGCCGTGGCTGAGCACGACCTTGTCGCGCTCCAGCACCTTGGCGCGCAACTGGAACTGATTAGGCTGAGCGGGATCGCGCCAGATCTCGGTGACGAGCGTTTCGCCCGGAAACACCGGTGATGCGAAGCGGATATCGAACGCGCGCAGCCGTGCCGGGTCGTGACCCGCGCATTGCCGCAGCAGCGCATGCGCAACAAGGCCGTAACTGGCCAGGCCATGCAGGATCGGCCGCTCGAATCCCGCTGCCGCCGCCACGGCAGGGTCCGCGTGCAGCGGATTGAAATCGCCCATCAGGCGATACAACAGCGCCGCTTCAGGACGCGTCGGCTGCGTATCGACAAAGTCAGGCGCCCTGTCTTCAGGTGTCGGCCGCAGCGCGGGCAGTGGATCATCGCTCGGTTGCCCGCCTTCCGCCTGACTGTAGCCGCCATCGCCACGCAGGAACGACACCTGCTGGACGGTCGCCAGCAGTTCACCCTGTGCGGTTTCCAGCTTCCGCTCGGTCACCATGATGGCTCCCTTGCCGGCGCCCTTGTCGGTCAGGTGCGTGATGCGGTTATGACCGACAACCTCAGCCTCTGCGGGCAGCGGACGGTGCAGCCGCAGCCGCTGTTCGCCGTGCAGCAGCTTGACCCAGTCGATACCGGTATCTGGCTCGCGTGCCCAGAAGCCGGGATAGCCCAGCACCACCGCTTGCGACGGCAGCGCGCGCAGCCCGCCGGCAGCGCCTTCGTAGACAAAAGGCAATGCCGATGCATTCATCGGATCATTGCCCAGGCCCAGGCTCAGCGCGTACAGCATGGTGTCGCGCGCGGTGTAGTGCTGACGGACCGGCGCGAACGGCCGGTTCCGCAGGTGCTGGTAGCTGATCGGCATCCTTCCCTCTGGTTCAGACCGGTGCGAAGACAGGGACCGGCGCGCCGCCGTCGGTCTCGGCGAACCGCACCTTCACGCGCTGGCCGATGTGTACGGTATCGAGATCGGTGTCGACGATATTCGTCATCATCGTCACGCCGTCATCAAGCTTCACATAGGCGATGCAGAACGGATTGGGGCCGGCGCGACGCGTGATGCTGAACGAGTAGATCTCGCCCTGCCCGCTGGCGGTCTTCCACTCGGTGTCACCCATGCAGAACGGGCACAGCGTGCGCGGATACCAGTGCGGCTTGCCGCAGGACTTGCATTGGCGCACCAGCAGTCGCCCCTCGCGGGCGGCCTGCCAGAAGGCGGTGTTGTCAGGCTGCTCGTCGGGAGCCTTGTACGGAGTGGGGACGTAAGGAGTCGTCATCTGTGGCATCCCTGTTATTCGCGTTCGAGGATCAGCGTGGCGGAACCATGGCGTGAGCCCATGTAGCCGCCGGTACCCTGGGCCAGCGCCAGGTCGCAGTTCTTCACCTGCACCGCCGGGTGGGCCTCGCCGCGCAACTGGCGCACGGCTTCGATCACCTTGGTGATACCGCCACGGTTGGCCGGGTGGTTGTTGCAGAGACCGCCGCCATCGGTATTGAACGGCAGCTTGCCCACGCCGGAGATCAGGTTGCCGTCCATCACGAACTTGCCGCCTTCGCCCTTCTTGCAGAAGCCCAGGTCTTCCAGCTGCATCAGCACGGTGATCGTGAAGCTGTCGTAGATCGACGCGTACTTGATGTCTGCCGGGGTGACACGGGCTTCCTCGAAGGCTGCAGCGCCGGAGAAACGCGCGGCGGACCACGACAGGTCCACCTGGCCGCCCAGCAAACCCTTCACGTGCTCGCCAGCGCCCAGGATCTTGATCTTCGGGCGATTGAGCTTGGCCGCGATTTCCGGGCGGGCCACGATGAGGGCGCCGCCACCATCGGACACCACGCAGCAGTCCAGCCGGTGCAGCGGGTCCGAGATCATCGGGGAGTTCACCACGTCCTCGACGGTGACAACTTCGCGCAACATGGCGTTCGGGTTGTACTGGGCGTGATGCGACGCGGCCACCTTGACCCACGCGAGCTGCTCGGGCGTGGTGCCGAATTCGTACATGTGCCGCTGGGCGACCATCGCGTACAGGTTGACCGTCACCGGGTTGAACGGTGCCTCGAACGGCTGGTCCGGCAGGTTCGCGCCCCAGTTGCGTGCCTGCGTGCCGCTCGAACCTTCCGAACGCGGACGGCCGGCCAGCGTGATCAGCGCTACGTTGCACTTGCCGGCGGCGATGGCCTGCGCGGCGTGCGAGACGTGAGCGATGTAGGAGGACCCGCCCATTTCGGTCGAATCCACATGGCGCACGTTCAGGCCGAGATAGTCGACCATGTTCACCATACCGAGGCCCGGGGCGTCACCGGCGCAGAAGTAGCCGTCGACGTCGGCCAGTGACAGGCCCGCATCCTCGAGCGCGCCCTTGGCGCTTTCCGCGTGAAGCTGGGCCACGGTCTTGTCCGGTGCCTTGCGGGTCGGGTGCTCGTACGCCCCGACGATATATGCCTTGCTATTGATGGTCATGAACAGTCATCCGTTATCGGGTCTTGTCAGGCCGCCATGGCTTCGCCGTAGCGTTCCAGGTGGAGGTCGGTATCGCCCAGCAGGACGTCTACCATGGTCAGCGCCTTGAAATAGTCGCCAACCTCCAGTTCATCGGTCATACCCATGCCGCCGTGCAACTGCACCGCCTGCTGGCCGGCGAAGCGCGCGGCCTTTGCCGTGACGACCTTCGCGGCGGACACCTTGCGGCGGCGCTCGGCCGCATCGGTGGCATCGAGGCCCTGCGCGGCCACGTAGGCCATCGACAGCGCCAGTTCCTTCTGCAGCAGCATGTCGGCCACGCGGTGCTGAAGGGCCTGGAAAGATGCCAGCGGCTTGCCGAACTGCTTGCGGGTGCCAAGGTACTCGGCGGTGATCTCGATCAGGCGTTCGATAGCGCCGGCCGCCGCCGCGCATTGCGCGGCAACGCCGTGATCGAGTCCAAGCTCCAGGGCCTCGAGACCGTTCGTCGTGACCAGCGTGGCGGGCACGTCGGCGAGTTGCAGGTCCGCGCCCGACAGTCGGTCCATGGTCGGATAACCGGTTACCGTCAGCCCCGTCGCGTCGCGGCTCACCAGGAACAGCGCCAGCGCGCCGTCGAGCATCGCCGAAACAATGTACGTATCAGCCACCGCGCCATGCCAGACCACCGACTTCCGGCCATTGAGCACATAGCCGTCGGCACCGGCCTTGCGGGCCGTCGTCTTGGCAACTTCGGGGCGATAACGCGAGTCCGGCTCCAGGTAGGCCAGCGTGAAGATCTTGTCGCCACTCGCGATGGCGGGCAGCCACTCGGCCTGCAGGGCAGCAGGCGCGTGATGCGCGAGGATCGCCGTGGCGATGACCCCGCTCGGGATCACGGGCTCCTGCACGAGCGCGCGCCCCAGTTCTCGCTGCACGACAACCTGGCTGGTCGGGCCGTGGCCAAAGCCACCGTGGTCAGCCGGCACGGCCAGCCCGAGCACGCCCATCTCCGCCAGCGACGACCAGATGCCCCGGTCGAAGCTGCCGTGTTCGCGCGCGTTGCGGCGGCGCTTCTCGAAGGTGTACTCGGATTCGACAAAGCGGCGCAGGCTGTCGGCGAGCATCCGCTGTTCTTCGCTATACGTGAAATCCATGCTTGTCGTCCTTTCGCCTAGAAACCGATGATCATCTTGGAGATGATGTTCTTCTGAACCTCGGTCGAGCCACCGTAGATCGTGGTCTTGCGCATGTCGTAGTAGGTCGAGGCAGCCGGTGCCGCCCATTCCGCGCCACTAACGGGCTGAGGCGCGCCCAGCTCCATCCAGTCCGTCGAGTAAGGCCAGCCGTTCGGGCCCGCCACTTCCATCTGGAGCATGGCGATGTCCTGCTGCAGCTCCGAGCCACGGATCTTGACGATCGACGCTTCCGGGCCGGGGGTGCCCGCGGCCTGCGTGGCCACGCGCAACAGCAGCATTTCCAGCGCCATCAGATCCATCTCGAGACGGGCGATCTTGTCGCGCATACGGACGTCGTCGATCAGGCGGCCGCCGCGGCCATCGGTGGTCTCGGTGGCGTACTTCCGGAGCAGGCGCAGTTCGCGGTAGCAGTGCCCGATGCCGGCGATGCCGGTGCGCTCGTGGCCAAGCAGGTACTTGGCGTAGGTCCAGCCCTTGTTCTCCTCGCCGAGCAGGTTCTCGACCGGTACCTCGACCTCCTCGAACCAGGTCTCGTTCACGTCGTGGCCGCCGTCGAGCGTCTTGATCGGTCGCACGGTCACACCGGGCGATTTCATGTCGATCAGCAGCATCGAGATGCCTTCCTGGGCCTTGGCTTCCGGGTCGGTACGCACCAGGCAGAAGATCCAGTCGGCGAAATGCGCCATCGTCGTCCAAGTCTTCTGGCCATTGACGATGTACTTGTCGCCACGGCGCACGGCGCTGGTCCGGAGCGAGGCGAGATCCGAACCGGAACCGGGTTCGGAATAACCCTGACACCAGAACTCTTCCACGGTCGGGATGCGTGGCAGGAAGCGCTCCTTGTGCGCGGCGCTGGCGTACTTCATCAGCACCGGGCCAATCATCGTGAGACCGAACGGCAACATGCGCGGGGCGCCAGCCCGCAGCGTCTCGATCTCGAAAATCAGGCGCTGCAGCGCGTTCCAGCCCGTGCCGCCCCATTCCTTCGGCCAGGTGGGGGCGCCCCAACCATGCGCATGAAGGATGCGGTGCCACCGCACGTAGTCGTCCTTTTCCACACGCCTGTGGCCCAGTACCTTGTCGCGAATATCTGTCGGCAAGTTGGCCTGGACAAAGGCGCGGACTTCCTCTCGGAAGGCTTCTTCTTCCTTGGTGAAACGCAGGTCCATGAATCTGTCTCCGGTCTAATGAACAGATTCTATGGGCGCCCGGGCCGGGCTGGTTCAAGTTTGCCGAATCCTGCCTTTGACAACGCGAAATGCACACCAGCCGACCGTTTCAGCGCCTTGAAGCCGCCCCTTGCCATTTACGAATGGCGCCGGCCAGGCTTTGCAGCGATGCTGGCCGGACTTTTCCCCCGCAACACAAAGGACGGCAATTCCCGTGACCACCCGGATTCATCACTTGCTAGACCGCTGGCTGACCGAGTCGCCCGATCAACCGTTCATCCATCTGCCGGACGGCCGCAGCCTGACCTTCGCCGATCTGGGCGCGCTGACCACCGCGGCCGAAGCGGAATTGCTGGCGCTCGGCGTCCTGCCGGGTGACCGCGTCCTGGTCGTGGCGGAAAACTGCCCCGAACACGCCGCGCTGATCCTCGCCTGCAGCCGTGTGGGGGCGTGGTCCTGCGGCGTCAACGCGCGGATGGCGCCGGCCGAAATCGACGCTTTCGCCGCCAAGGCAGATGCCCGGGTGATCTACTTCACCGCGGCGGCGTCACGTGCCGCATCCACCCATGCACGCCGGTTCGACGCCGTGCCTTCCGCGCTGAACGGCATGGAACACAGCCACGTCCGCGCCGACGCAACGCCGGAAGGACTGCCGTTGCAGGCCCAGGTGGCCGCGCTGATCTTCACCTCCGGCACCACCGGCGAGCCCAAGGGCGTGATGCTCACGCACGATGCCCTGATTCACTTTGCCCGCGTGACTTGCGAGGCCCGCGCGCTGAGCCCGGTGGACCGCAGCTATGCGTTTGTGCCGATGACCCACATTTTCGGACTCGGCACCGTCCTGCTCAGTTCGCTGCTGGCCGGCGCGCAACTGGTCATGCGCCCGCACTTCGATCCGACCGACCTGCTGGATGCGCTGGCGCACTGCGGCGTGTCGCAATTGCAGGGGCCGCCGACGCTGTATTCGCGTCTGCTGGCGCACCTGCAACATGAGGGCATCACGACACCCACGGCGCCCGCGCTGCGCTACCTCTACACCGGTGCCGGTCCGCTGGATCTGTCGCTCAAGCAGCGTGTGGAGGCCACCTTTGGCCTGACGTTGCACCACGGCTACGGGCTGTCCGAGTACGCAGGCTCGGTGCACGTGACGCGGCTTGGCGACCGGCGTGCCGATACCAGCGCGGGTTATGCGGTGGCCGAGGCCGAAGTGCAGGTCACCGACCCCGTCACCGGCACACCGTTACCCCTGGGTGAACGCGGCGAGCTGTGGCTGCGCGGACGAGGCCTGATGCCCGGCTATTTCCGCGATCCGGATGCCACCGCGAAAGCCATGCGCGAAGGCGGCTGGTACGCGAGCGGCGACCTTGGCGAAATGCACGCGGACGGCGCGCTGTTCGTGGTGGGCCGCCTGAAGGAAATGATCATCCGCTCCGGCTTCAACGTCTATCCGGCTGAGGTGGAGACCGCGCTCAACACGCACCCCAGCATCCAGCGCTCGGCGGTGGTCGGCTGCCGCGAAAGCGATGGCAACGAGGAGATCATCGCCTTCGTGGAACTGCGCCCCGGCGCCACGCTCGACGTTGCCGCGCTGCAGAACCACCTGCGTGAACGTCTGGCCCCGTACAAGCGCCCCGCGCGCATCGTGGCGCTGCCAGAGCTGCCAACGAATAACAACGGCAAGATCCTCAAGCGCGAGCTGCAGGAACAGGCCGCATCACTGCTGTCATAGGAGACTCCCCATGCAAGCCCCCCGTTCCTTCGCCATGCGCAGGCGGCTTCTGGCCGCCGGCCTGCTCGGCGCCGTCGCGCATCCGCTTTCCGCGCTCGCGGCCGATACCTGGCCGTCCAAGCCCGTGCGAATGATCGTGCCATTTCCGCCTGGCGGTCCGGTGGACACCACGGCGCGCATCTTCGGCCAGAAGCTCGGCGAGATGTGGAAGGTCCCGGTCGTCATCGACAACCGTCCCGGCGCGGGTGGCGTGATCGGGGCGACCGTCGCGGCGAAGGAACCTGCCGACGGCTACAGCCTGTTCGTGGGCGCCATCCATCACTCGGTCAATCCGTCGCTGATGGGCAAGCTGCCCTATGACATCGAGAAGGATTTCGCGCCGGTCAGCTTCGCGACGATGTATCCGATCTTTGTGGTGGTGCATCCGTCCGTGCCCGCCAACAACATCAAGGAATTCATCGCGTACGCAAAGAAGAGCGACAAGCCGCTCGCGTTCGGCTCTTCCGGCAATGGCGGCGGTACGCATCTGGCAGGCGAACTGTTCAACATGGAAGCCGGCACAAAGCTGCAGCACATCCCCTACAAGGGCAGTGCCCCAGCCATGAGCGACCTGCTCGGCGGACAGGTGCAGGTAATGTTCAGCGACGCCCCGACTGCCCTGCCGCACATCAAGACGGGCCGCATCAAGGTGCTCGGCGTGGCCAGCCGCCAGCGCTCGGCCATCCTGCCCGACGTGCCGACCGTTGCGGAATCGGGCCTGCCCGGCTACGAGGCCTACTCATGGGCCGCGCTGTTCGCGCCGGCCCACACGCCGCAGCCAATCCTCAACAAGCTCAACGCCGATTTCAACGTCGCCATGAACGACCCGGCGGTGCGCCAGCGCATGGTGCAAGCCGGCGCGGATGCCGATCCGGGCACGCAGGAACAGATGCGCCAGCGACTGCACAGCGAAATCGAGAAATGGAAGAAGGTCATCCAGACAGCCGGCATTACGGCTGGGTGACGGATGACCCTGAGGGTGACGTGAGACCGGGGGCGATGCCCCCGGCAGCCATCAGTCGCGAGAGTCAGTCCCGGGAAGCCGCAGGCCAGCGGAACAGCGGCGGCTCCTTTTCCTTGAAGCGGCGCACAGCTTCTCGGTGGTAGCTGGTGGTGAACGCGATGCCCTGCCCCAGCGACTCCATTTCCAGCATGGCACGCACATCGCTGCCGAGCGACTGGTTCAACGCGCGTTTGGCCATGGCGAATGCAGCCGGCGAAGCGCCGGCCAGGCCGCGAGCCAGTTCGTCGGCGCGGGCATGGAGCTTGTCCTGCGGCACGATCTCGAACACGGCGCCGATCTGGCGCGCTTCCTCCGCGCCGATTTCGCGCGCGCTGAACACCAGTTCCCGCGCTTTCGCCATGCCTACCACTCGCGGCAGCGTGTATAGCGCACCGCAATCGGGCACCAGGCCAACTTTCATGAACGGCATGCAGAAGCGCGCGCGCGGCGACGCCACGATGAAATCGGCAAGCAGCGCAATGCTGAAGCCGGCCCCATAGGCCACCCCATCGACAGCCGCAACCACGGGACGATCCAGATCCACCAGCATGGCGATCCAGCCATGCATGTCGTCCATGCGCGCGCGGCCCGCATCCGCCTCCGTCACGTTCATCGCGCGGATGTCGCCACCGGAGCAGAAGTCCTCGCCGGCGCCGCGCAACACTACGGCGCGCACCGAGCGGTCGGCGCGAATCCGCTGTACTGCGTCGCATAGCCCATCGCGCATGGAACCGTTCAGGGCGTTCTTCTGCTTCGGACGGTTGAGCGTCAGCGTTGCCACGCCATCCGAAATTTCTACCAGCAAGCCGTCTTCTTCTGTCATGCCTGTCTCCATTTTTCGTCTACCACGGTCAGCTTGGCCGATCCTTGGCCATCCCGCCATTTGCATGTGTTGAATCCTGCGTTCGCCTGCGCGGAAGTCCCCCCCGTAGTTGCGCGAATAGATCGAATGGGCCCGTTGGGGGGATAATCGCTGACTATTCTGGAGACAACGTCATGCGCTTCGACCTGGTCGATCTGAATCTCTTCACGCATATCGCTGAGGCCAGCAGCCTGACCCGCGGTGCAGAACGTTGCCACCTATCCCTGCCGGCTGCGAGCACCCGCATCAAGAACCTGGAAGAACAGGTTGGCGTCAAACTGCTGAGCCGCAGCAGCCTCGGCGTCAAGGTGACGCCGGCGGGCGCGACGCTGCTTGCGCACGCGCGGCGCGTGCTGCGCCAGATCGAGCAGTTGAGCGGCGACCTGCAGGAGTATTCGTCCGGTATCAAGGGGCATGTACGCGTGTTCGCCAACACCACCGCGATGAGCGAGTTCCTGCCCGGTGTGCTGCGTACGTACCTCGTCAATCACCCCGACGTGACGGTCGACATCCGGGAGCGCCTCAGTCCGGATATCGTCAGGGCCGTGCAGGAAGGCATGGTCGATATCGGCATCGCCGCCAGCGGCGTCAACATGGAAGGCCTGGAAGTGATGCCCTATCGGCTCGACAGGCTCGTGCTGGCGACGGCACTCAGCCATCCGTTTGCCCAGAAGAAGCGGGTGCGCTTCGTCGAAACGCTCGATCAGGATTTCATCGGCCTGCCCGAAGAAAGCGCCATCCACAACTTCCTGAAGCGTGCCGCATCGGACCTGCAGCGCAACCTGCGCTGGCGCATCCAGGTCAGCAACTTCGAGACCGCCGCGCGCATGATCGAGGCAAACGTGGGGATCGGCGTGCTGCCGGAGAGCACCGCGCGCCGGCTTGCCCAGACCATGGCGCTGAAGATCGTACCGATCGAGGATGAGTGGGCCGAGCGCAAGTTGCAGATCTGCGTGGCGGACCTGGACGCGCTACCCGTGTTCGCGCGCAAGCTGGTGGAACTGCTGGTCGAGGACGGCATCGGCAACCCGGTCTGACGATTGCCGACGCCCCGAGCCGCTCATACCGCGGCTAGACCCCGGCTAGACCAGTTCCGCAATCATTCCCCGCAGCCGGTGCTTGTGCAGCTTGCCGCTGGCCGTCGTCGGCACCGCCGACACGCGCACGATGCGCGCCGGGCGCTTGTACGGCGAGAGCCTTTCGGCAAGGTAGGCGTGAAGATCCCTTTCGTCGAACGTCTCGCCTTCGCGAATCTCGACGAACGCGATGATCTCCTCGTCGCCGTCTTCCGCCGGATTGCCGACCACGGCAGACAAGCGGACCGACGGATGCGAGTTGATGACCGACTCCACCTCGATCGGATAAACGCTGAAGCCCGAACGGATGATCAGATCGCGCGTTCTGCCCACGATGAACAACGCACCATCCTGATCGATGCGTCCGATGTCGCCCGTATTGAGCCAGCCATCGGGGCGCAATGCTTCCGCCGTCTGTTCGGGTGCGCGATAGTAGCCACGCATGACACCGGGGCCTCTCACCCACAACTCTCCGGGGCTGCCCTCGGGCACTGGTTCGCCACCCGGCCCCACCACGCGCAACTCCGCGCCTTCCACGATCTCCCCGGCAGAGCTGTCGCTGCGCGGCCGGTCCGTGCGCGTGATGAACAGCGAGCCTGCGTACTCGGTCATGCCATAACCGTGATGCAGCGGCTGACCGAACATCGCCTCGACGTTGCGCTTGAGCGCGAGATCGAGCGGGCCACCGCCGGTATAGAGATAACGCAAACGCTTCGGATGCAGCGTGGTGACGCCGGTCTTGCCCAGGTAAGCCAGGATGCGACTGAACATCGCCGGCACACCCTGCAGGATCGAGATATCGTCGCGTTGCAGCGCCGCGCAGGTATCGGCCACGTTGAAGCGTGCAACCAGATACAGGCTGCCACCGGCCTGGAACGTGGCGAGCAGCAACGTCGCCAGCCCGAAGATGTGCGACATCGGCATGATCGCGAACGCGCAGTCTTCCGGCCCCATCCGGCGGATCTCCGCCGTCACGCGGGCGTAGTGCAGCAACCCGCGATGCGTAACCATCACGCCCTTGGGTTGGCCGGTAGTGCCTGACGTGTAGATCAGCGCGGCCACGTCGCGCGCCAGCTCAGCAGGCTCGCGCTCGCTGCCGGCATCCACGTCGGCGGCCATCAGCGGACCTAGGCCCGGTGGCGAGATTTCGCGGGCGCGATAGCGCAAGCCATGCCGCAAGGCATCGGGGGATGCGGCATGCGTGAAGAGCATCAGCCGCGGTGTGCAATGCGCGCGGATCTCCTCGATCTCACGCGCAGTCAGCCTGGCATTCGTCACAACCGGCCACGCGCCAAGCTCCGACAAGGCGAAGATCAGCGTGATCATGGCCAGGCTGTTCTCCGCGACGATCAGCACACGATCGCCGGTGCTGACACCCTGCGCTTCGAGATAACGCTGGGCCAGTTCGACGCCTTCCCAGAGTTGCGCATAGCTGACGACACGGTCGCCCTCGCGCACCGCCACATTGTGCGGGGTACGGGTCGCCCAATGGCGGGGGATATCGCTGATCCGATGCGCGATCGGTCGCTCCTGCGGCATCTGGCTCAAATCCTCATGGAGAGTGGAACACGGCCCGACCGGGCCCGATCAGGGCGCGGTCGGGTCACACGTCGAAGTCTAGGGTCAGCAAGGTGCCGGCGCAATTCGCCGTTCGAAAAGCAGTACTTCGCCCGCGCGAAACCGCCGGGTGATCCGGCTTGCCCGACCTCCATTCTTCGACCGCTTATGCCTCGCTTATACCTCGCTTATACCTTTTACTCGACCTCGATATTCGCCGTCTTGACCACGTTGCCCCAGAGCGCGAGTTCCTTCTTGATACGCCCTTGCAGCGCGGCCGGGCCGGACACGTTCAGGTCATAGCCACCGTCGACCATCCGCTCCCGGTAGGCCGCATCCTGCCCCACGGCCTGCTGCGCCTTTACGAGCCGATCCGTCACATCGGCAGGCAGCCCCGGAGGACCAACCAGCGCGTACCAGCCCGTCAGGTCGTACTGCTTGAGGCCGGATTCGACCAGTGTCGGCACATTGGGCAGCGCGGGGTTGCGCGTCTTCGACGTCACGGCCAGCGCACGTACCTTGCCGCCCCGGATATGACCGATGGCCGTTCCGGTGATATCGAACATGAAGGTCACCTTGCCGCTGATGACGTCGGCCATAGCCGGCGCATTGCCCTTGTATGGCACGTGCAGCATCTTCACCCCCGTCATCTGCGCAAGCAGTTCCGCCGACAGATGGTTCGATGCACCCACGCCCGCGGAACCGAAGCTCACTTCACCGGGATGCTTGCGTGCGTACGTGACCAGCTCGTCCACGTTCTTGGCCGGGAAATCCTTGTTGATCAGCAGCACGTTGGTGTAGTCGGTGATCAGGCCGACATAGCTGAAGTCCTGTGCCGGCTTGAAGCTGACGGACTTCTGGATCAGCGGCGTCATCGTCATCGTGGGGCTTGCCACGAAATAGAGCGTGTAGCCGTCAGGCTTGGCGCTGACCGTCATGCCGGCCGCGATGGCGCCGCTGGCACCTGCTCGGTTATCGACGATTACCGGCTGCTTGAGCACACGCCCGAGGTAGTCCGCGTAGATGCGCGCGGCAGTATCGACCGGCCCACCCGGCGCATACCCAACCAGCAATCTGATGGGACGGGATGGGTAGGCATCGGCAAGTGCCGAGCCGTTCGCAAGCACAAGCATTACCGCGGCAAGAAAAATTCGTAGCATTGTCTCCACCTGTTTTCTGCATCAGGACTTCCATTGCTCACCGGCTTTGTCGCGAATTTGTCGTGCGGTGAGTTGGGGGAGACTTTGCGGCAGACCTGCTGGGCCGGCAATTTGCATTTGTTGAAGGTGGGCTTTGAGGATGCGATAGCGGGCCGCCGCCCGTGGCCGTTACCGATAGTGCGGAGCCTTCCCAAGGGATAACCCCGACATACGCGAGTGTTTGGAGGAAACCACCTAAGGTTTTGATTGTGCTCGCAAAGTCAGGTGTCTTTACTGTTTCAAACAAATGATTCCACCACCGAGGAGACCAGATGGAACACGGCAATCGTCGTGGGCCCGGCCGGGCTTGCGCGCATCATGACACCGTCATGCTGAAGGCAGGGACACGCAGGTCCACGAGCGCCATCGCGGGAACTGCGGCGGGAACTGCGGCGGGAACTGCGGCGGCCATCGCCGCAGCCATCGCCATGGCCTGGCCAGCCAGCGCCACGGCCAGCAGCGACTATGCAAAGACACGCTATCCGATCGTGCTGGTGCATGGCCTGACCGGCGCGGCAAAAATTGGCGGCGTGATCGACTACTGGTACGGCATTCCTGAGGTGCTGCGAGCCAATGGCGCCACAGTCTACGTGTCCACGGTGCCGTCATTCAACAGCGATGAAGAACGCGCGCTGGCGCTGCAGGCCTATGTACGCGCGGTCAAGCTGGAGACCGGCGCCGACAAGGTCAATCTGATCGGACACAGCCAGGGCGGGCCCACCTCGCGGATGCTGGCTGCCATGTCGCCGCAGGATGTGGCATCGGTGACGACTATCGGTAGCCCGCACCGCGGCAGCCAACTCGCCGACGTCGTGCTGGACGTCATCAACGGCATCAGCAGCATTCCACTTGCGGGGCCGGCGCTGGTTAACGTGATTCAGGGCGTAACGAATCTTCTGGGCTGGTTCAACGGCATGTTCAATGGACAGGCGCTGAACCAGGACGCGATTGCCTCGGCGCGCATCCTGACCAGCCAGGGCGCCGCCGAGCAGAACGCGCGGCTCAACGCCACCCTGGCGCCTGGCTCGCAATCCGCGCTGGGCCCGGATTGCGACACCCCGGGAGCAGTCGCCGAGCAACGGCAGGGGCGCAATGCCAACGGAAATCTCGTCACCTACACCCAGGCCGCTTACTCCTGGACCGGCCGGGGCGGCCCGATCAACCTGCTGCGCTCGAACCTGCTTGACCCATCCACGGCAGCCATGGCGGCCGCTGCCAGTGTCATGGGCATGAAGGGCGCCGGCCCCAACGACGGGATGGTGTCGGTGTGCAGCGCCAAGTGGGGACGCGTGCTTTCCACCGACTACTACTGGAACCATCTCGACGAGATCAATCAGATGCTCGGTATGTATCAGGACGTCGACCCACGCACGGTAATCCTGAATCACGCCAACCGCTTGCGCAATGATCAGCTCTGAGCGAAGGCCAGGGGTCAACCTGGTCCTGGTAGTAGCCGGGCTCGTGGGTGCCGCCGTCTATTGGGCAACGGCACCCACGGAACCGACGCAAGGTCCACTGCAGGCACGGTCCCGCACGGACGCAAGGCCGGAGCTATCGGCATCACCCGCTGAGAGCATGCGCGCACGCAACATCACCGAGATGCCGTCGTTGGCGGGTGTCGATATTCCACCCGGCCCGGAAGCCGACGCGCAAGGCAATCTGCGCCTGACGCGCGCGCTGCGCACCTACTTCGACTTCTTTCTGAGCGCCAGCCATGACGTGGGCGACGCCGCGGCATTGGACCGGTTGGTGCGCGACGACATCCGCAAACATGTGCCGCAACCGGCCGAGGACCAGGCGTGGCAACTGTGGCAACGCTACCGGGCGTACCTGTCCGAGATGCAGCCCAAAGCCTCCGATGGACCGATGACCAGTGTGATCGGCGTGCCAGAGACCAGTCAGGTGCAACGCCTGCGCGCATTGATAGCCGACCGCAATGCCGCGCGAACGCGCCACTTGCCAGACGTCGTGGCCATCTGGTTCGACGACGAGCAAGCCTACGACGACGCCATGCTCGCGCGCCTGGAGATAGTTACCCAGCCTGGACTCGACGACGCCGAACGACAGCGCCGCCTGTCCACACTGGACGCCACACTGCCCGAATCCGTGCGTGCCGCGCGCGAAGCCGAAGCAAGGCCGCAGGCGATCAGCAAGACGATTGCCAGTATGCAGACGGCAGGACGTAGCACGCAGGAGATCGGTGCGTCCCTGGCTCAGGCATACGGTCCCGAGGTCGCCCAACGCTATCAGCAGCAGGCCCAGGCCGAGCAGGCCTGGCAGCAGCGCTACGACGATTACGCAGCCCAGCGCTCGCAGATCGTGTCGTTCGCCGGTTTGTCGGAACAGGACCGCGCGCAGCAGCTTGAAACGCTGCGGCGGCAAACATTCACCAATCCAAGTGAAGCGTTGCAGGCCGAGGTGATGGACAAGGCTGTGGGAGAGCAACGGGCAGCGCAGTGAGAGCGGTGCTGTCTGCTGCAAGGTGCCTTCTCATGACTGCCGGTTTCGGCTCGGCGAATCGTGATCTCTCGGAGACGTGCGCCCGCCCCTCGCAGGCGTACCCTCCCGCCCTTCACATGGAATCCACTAAGATACTGGCTTCCTGACTCACGCCCTGCTCGCCTTCTGCGCCCGGCACGCCTCACATCCCATGGCAACACGACGTACCGACGAAGCCTTCCTCGAGGAATTGACGCACCTGCTGATCACCACGGGTGTCTCGTCGCTGACCATCGGCGAGATGGCTCAGCGCATGCGATGCTCGCGCCGGCGCTTGTACGAGATCGCTGAAACCAAGGAGGAGCTGTTTGTTCACGTCTGCCGCAATGTGCTGGAAGCCAATCTGGAAAAAGGCTACGCGGCAGCCAGGCGCGCTCCCGACGCAGCGCGCGCCATCTCGGCCTATATGCATGCCACGCTGAATGCCACGGGGCTGAGCAAGGCAGCCCTTACCGACCTGGACGCCATCGAGACCGGCCGCAAGGTGTTCGATGACTACCAGCTCGCGCGCGTGCGCGGACTGGAAAGCATGATCGAGGAAGGTGTGAGACAGGGGCTGATGGCCCCGCACAATCCGCGCCTGGTTTCCGAAGCCATCCTGGGCGCGGCACACCGTCTGCGCAACCAGCAGTTCCTGCAGCAGACCGGCATGAAGATCGGCGATGCCTTCAGCGAATTCTACGAACTCATTCTGAACGGCCTTTTGGTCAGGCCGTCAGCGCCCACCCCACGGGCAAAGCAACCCCGCGGCTGAGCCGGTATCCGTCAGGCGAGAGGCGGCGAGTTTGCAAGCTCGCGTTGTTGTACTGGCGCGCCAAGTGCCTGCAACATGGAAAGCACGGCTGAGCTTTGCTCGTCCTCACGCCAAATCCCGACCAGTTCCGACGGAGTCGCTTGCTTTCCCAAGGGGCGGCATGCCAGATTAGGCAAAGTAACCACATCTACTGACCGCGGCACAATCGACACACCAAAGCGCTTCGCGACCAGCGTGGCAATGGTCAGCATATGACGAACTTGGTGGCGGATATTTGGTGTGAATCCGACACTCGCGCACAGCGCAACAATCTGGTCGTGGAACTCTGGCGAAAAATGTCGCGGAAACAGGACGAAGTCGTCGTGTCGCAGCTCGCGGACATCAATGATCCTGTCGCGCGCCAGTGGATGATCTGCGGGCAGCAGGCAAATGAAGTGCTCGCCGTGCAGGGAGTGGGAGGCAATCCCGTTAGGGATCACGCGCGGATGAATAATGCCGATGTCAATATGCCTGCCCTGCAGCGCGTCGATCTGCTCGAAGCTATTCAGCTCGTGCAGCACCACATCGACATCCGGGTGAGTAGCTCCGAAGGCTCGGATGCGTTCCCCCAATGGGGTCAAGACCGCGGACCCAACGAAACCCACATGGACTGCGCCAATCTCGCCGCGCGCTGCGCGCCCGGCCAGTTCACGTGCATTCGCCGTTAGCGCCAGGATCTTCAGCGCCTCCTTGTAGATCTCCTTGCCCGCTGCCGTCAGCGCTACCTCTCGGGTAGTGCGTTGCAGCAATTGCACCCCGAGTGATGCCTCCAGTTTCGCAATATTGAAACTCAGCGGGGGTTGGGTAATGGCCAGCCGGGCTGCCGCGCGCCCGAAATGCAGCTCTTCTGCCAGCGCGACGAAATAGCGTAGTTGCCTGAGATCCATGGAAGCCTCGGGGATTGATTCAAGCCGTGTATGAATGAGCCCAACAATTCTATTGGACACAGGTGAGCACGGAGACAAGAATGGCCAGAAGCGCGTCGGCGAGTCTGTCAGGCCACAGCGCCATAACGAGAACGAGGAGACCCATTGATGAACCTGCCCCGTCGGGCCGCGCTCGCCCATAGCATTGCCGCGAGCCTTCTGTTCTGCGTTGCAAATGCTGGCGCGCAAGAATTCCCCAGCCAGCCAATCAGGATCGTCGTTCCATATGCCGCGGGCGGCATGACGGACATCGTCGCTCGCGTTATTGGCCAGAAGCTCGGCGAGCATCTCGGGCAGCCCGTCGTCATCGATAACCGTCCCGGTGCCGCAACCATCGTCGGCGCAGAAGTGGTGGCCGGAGCGAAACCGGACGGCTATACGCTGCTGGCAGCCACCAATACCACGCTCACCATCAACCCATGGCTGTATCCAAAGCTCCGCTACGACGCGGGCAAGAGCTTCACGCCAATCGCGCTGGTAGCCTCCGCGCCGAGCGTGATTGTGGTCAACCCCCTCGTGCCGGCGAAGACATTGAGCGAGCTGATGCAGCTCGCGAAGGCCCGGCATGGCGGACTGAGCTATGCCTCATACGGCAACGGTTCCACGGCGCACCTGGCTGGTGAAATGCTGGCCGCACGCGCAGGAGCCGAACTCCTGCATGTGCCATACAAGGGCAGCGCACCCGCCAAGGCGGCAGTGATAGCCGGCGAGGTCAACATGACGTTCGAGCCAGCGTTCACCGGTCTGCCACAGATTTCTAGCGGCAAGCTGCGCGCATTGGCGGTCATGAGTAGCAAGCGCTCGGCCGTGCTTCCCGATGTGCCCACGACGGCTGAGCTAGGGTATCCCGGGATGGAAATGGCGGCCTGGGTCGGCTTGATGGCCCCCGCGGGCACGCCCACGCCGATCGTGAAAAAGCTTGCAAGTGAGGTCGAGCATGCCCTGACCGATCCGGCGGTTCTGGAAACGCTGCTGAAGAATGGCGCGGAGCCCGCCGGCTACTACGGCGGCGCCTTCGCCGCGTACCTGCGTGACGAGACCGCCCGGTACGGAAAGGTCATCGCTGACGCCCGCATACATGCCGACTGAACGCAACGTACAACCATGATCAAGCCACTTTCCCATATTCGAGTACTGGACTTGACGCGTGTGCTGGCCGGGCCCTGGTGTACGCAGAATCTCGCCGACCTGGGTGCGGAAGTTATCAAGGTGGAACGACCGGAAGTCGGCGACGAGACGCGCGGATGGGGACCGCCATGGCTGCCGGCCGCGGAAGAGTCCGAACGCCGCGATTCCAGCTACTACGCCTCAGCCAACCGCGGCAAGAAGTCGATTACGGTGAACCTTGCAAGTACTGACGGCCAGGCGATCATCCGTCGCCTTGCGGCAAGCGCCGACGTGCTGGTCGAGAACTACAAGGTCGGTACGCTCGCGCGCTACGGGCTGGGTTATGACGACCTGCGAGAGACCAATCCAGGTCTGGTGTACTGCTCCGTTACTGGCTTCGGACAGACTGGGCCATACCGGCATCTTCCAGGCTACGACTTCGTCTTCCAGGGCATGGGTGGCCTGATGAGCATTACCGGGGAGCGCGACGACCTGCCTGGCGGCGGTCCGCAGAAGGTCGGTATCGCGGTGGCCGACATTACAACTGGGATGTATGCCAGCCTGGCCATAGCCGCCGCCCTCACATGGCGTGAGCGTAGCGGCCAGGGCCAGCATATCGATATGGCACTGCTCGATTGCATGCTCGCCTTCAACAGCAATCAGGCCGTCAGCTACCTCGTCTCAGGCAAGCTTCCGAAGCGGCAGGGCAACGCACATGCCAACGCCGTCCCCTATCAGGTCTTCGATAGTCTGGATGGCAAGCTCATTGTCGCCGTGGGCAACGATAGTCAGTTTGCCGCCTATTGCCGCGCAGTCGGCAAGCCGGAATTGGCCATCGACACACGATTTGCCAAGGTGACCGGACGCATTGTCAACCGCGAGGTGCTCCTGCCCATGCTGGTGGATGTGATGCGTACCGATTCCACCGCATCATGGCTTGCCCGACTCAAGGCTGCCGGCGTGCCATGCGGCCCCGTCAACGACTTCAGCCAGACATTCGAGGACCCGCAGGTACGGCACCGCGGCATCCGCGTGGACCTGCCGCTGCCGGATGGCGGCGTTTGCCCGTCGATTGCGAGCCCGATGCGCTTTTCTGCCACGCCGCTTGAACACAGCGCGGCGCCGCCGGCCCTGGGTGAGCACACCGACACCGTGCTGACGGAGTGTCTGGGCCTGCTACCTGCCGAACTTTCCCGCCTGCGCGAGGCCGGGGCCATCTGATTTCCGTATGCCCGGGACCGGGCGCGGATTGCATCCAACCTGTGCCAGTGAGACTTCCATATGTCCTTTGAACCCGACTACGCCGATTACGTTAGCCCCCGTCCAGCGCGCTCCCGCCAGAGTTCGCAGCATCTCGCGCCCGACTGCGCTGGGCTCGACTTCCTTGCCCTTGACCGGGGTCTTCAGGACATGCTGCGGCTCTACCTCCCGGCCGACGCGCACGCTCACCTGCTGCCACACCTGGAGCGCATGGGCAAACTGGCAGGCGGTCGACTGAACACCCTTGCCATCGTTGCGGACAAGCACGCACCGGTGCTGCACGTACGCACTCGCTGGGGCGAAGATGCTGACTGGATCGAGTATCACCCCGCCTATCAGGAGATGGAGCATATTGCCTTCGGTGACTTCCAGTTCCATGCGATGAGCCACCGTGGCGGTGTGCTGGGATGGAAAGAGCCACTGCCTGCGGCGGCCAAGTATGCATTCCAGTACTTGTTCGTACAGGCAGAGTTCGGACAAATGTGCCCGATCAGCGTGTCCGATACATCGATCCACCTGATTCGCAAGTACGGCAGCGCCGCGCTACAGGAAAAGCTGCTGCCGCGCCTACTCTCGTTGGACCCGGGCACCATGTGGAAGGGCACGCAATTCATGACCGAGAAGGCCGGCGGATCGGATGTTGGCGCCATCGAGACCATTGCGCGCGAGGTTGATGGAGAGTGGCGCCTGTACGGAGAAAAATGGTTCTGCTCGCATACCGATGCCGATGTCGCGCTTCTGCTGGCTCGTCCCGAAGGGGCGGTGGATGGCACGCGCGGTCTGGCGCTGTTCGCGCTGCCCCGTACGCTCGATGATGGCAGCCGTAACGCCTATCGCATCGTGCGGCTCAAGGACAAGCTGGGCACACGCTCGATGGCTAGCGGCGAGATACGCCTTGATGGGGCCGTGGCCTACCTGGTGGGTGATCCCACGCAAGGGCTGAAGCAGATGATGGAGCAGGTCAACCTGTCCAGGCTGTCGCACGCGGTGCGCGCGGCCGCCATGATGCGTCGCTGCCTGAATGAAGCCCTTGTCGCGGCACGACACCGCCGCGCCTTCGGCCGCGAAGTCGTCGGCCATGCGTTGCTGCGCCGGCAATTACTCAAAGTCATGGTGCCGACCGAAGCCGCACTATCGATGGTCATGGCTACTGCGGACATCATGGCCCGGGCTGGCAGGGGGGACAAGACCGCGGCACTGGCGCTTCGCCTCCTTACGCCGCTGCTCAAGCTGCGGACCTGCCGCGATAACATCGAGGTTGCTACGGGTGCGATGGAGGTACGAGGCGGCAACGGCTATATCGAGGACTTCGTCAATGCGCGCCTGGTGCGTGACGCCCACATTGGGGTGTTGTGGGAGGGGACCAGCAACATCAATGCGCTCGATGCCATCCAACGTGCGGTGCGCAAGGATGGTGCGCAACACGCGCTATTGGCGTTGATGTCGGCGCGGCTCGAGCAAGCCACGCATTTGCCGGCGGACCTGCGGGCAGTCTTGCAGCGCAGCTTGAGCCGAGCGATCGCGCTGGCCGAAACCGTTGCCAGCGATGCAGCGCTGGAGGCGGAAGTCCGCCGCGCAGCAAGCGCGCTCTACTACGCGACGGCAGCAACCATCCTTGCCTGGGAAGCCACGCAGCCCGGTGTGGACGGGCGTCGCCTGCTGCTCGCGCATGCTGTCCTCGAGCACTATCTGCTGCCCCGCGATCCGCTAGGTTCGCCGGAGTCCAAGGGGGAATCGGAGGCAGACCGGTTGCTCCTGCAGGGTGAACCGGTGAGCCTGGAGGCCGCTTGCGTCGCGTTGACCGGGCGATAGCCCGAAGATCGTCGTCGTGCGTGGCAGATCTGCATTGCCTTCGCGGTGACATGACTGCAGGAACGCTGCGACAAGGCCACGGCCAAACGCGCCTTCCTGCGGGGGCTGAACGGATACCCCCGTTCACCCCACGCAGGGAAGGCGCCGAGCCGACGCTCGCCGCCTACTGCGGCGGTATGTTGGCGGCTCGGATGACGCGCCCCCATTTCTCGTATTCCTCCTGCACAAATCGGCTGCTCTGTTCGGGGCTATCCACAATGGGGATCAGCGCTGCGGCATCCAGGGTCTTGCGCAGATCGGGGTTCTTCTGCGCCTGATTGATGACCTGGTTCAGGCGCGCAATGGTAGGCGCCGGCGTGCCCTTTGGTACGAATGCCGCCATCCAGCCCACGACTTCAAACCCAGGCACGCCGGACTCTGCCACCGTCGGCACATCGGGAAGCTGAGGCGCGCGCTTGGCGGTGGTAACGGCGAGCGCCCTTACCTTGCCAGACTGGATCTGAGTGACCGCTGCGCCAATGTTGGCGAACAGGAAATCGACGTGCCCACCCATGAGCGCGCTCATGGCTTCGGAGGGACCGCCATATGGCACATGCGTATAGTCGAGGCCCTTCACGTCCTGCTTGAGTAATTCGGCCGCCAGATGCGCGGAACTGCCGACGCTGCCGGAAGCGTAATTGACGCGGCCAGGGCGCGCTTTCACGTACGCCAGGAACTCGGCGAAGGTCTTCGCCGGGAACGAATTGCTCACTAGCAGCACGTTGCCATTCAGGCCGAAGATCGCCACGGCCTGGAAATCCTTGAGCGGGTCATACGGCGTTGCGGCGATCAGGCGCGGGTTGATGGCATGGGTGACGTTGGTACCCAGCAGCATCGTGTAGCCGTCAGGTGCGGCATGGGCAACGAAATTGGCGCCGATGGTAGCGCCAGCGCCCGCCTTGTTCTCGGTAACGAGCGGCTGCTTGAGGGCATCGCCCATGTACTTGGCGAAAGTACGCGCGGTCAGGTCTGTCACGCCGCCGGGCGCGAACGGCACGATGAAGCGGATCGGCTTGGAGGGATAGCTGTCCTGCGCGTGCACGGTAGTGCCGGCAAAGGCAAGCGTCAGGGCGCACGCGCCCAGCAGTTTGCGGGTCAAACCCATGATTGTCTCCTTCTCTTTTTTGGATGGCTTTGCGCGACACCTTCATGGCCGGTGCCGCTGCGACTTCAGGCTACTTGTCGGTCTTTGCCGTTCCAGTAGCTGCCGCGGATGGCCTTGCGGTCGATCTTGCCAAGCGCGGTCATCGGCAACTGCTCCGCGAAGATCACCGTCTTGGGCGCATTGACCACGCCTTTCCTGCTCTTGACGAACTCGACAAGCTCGCCCGCATCTGGTGTCTGTCCCGGCTTCGGCACCACAATGGCCGTGACGGATTCGCCCCACTTCTCGTCGGGCACACCGAACACCGCGGACATGGCGATGGCCGGGTGTTGTGCCAGGCAATGTTCAACCTCGCTCGGATAAACGTTGAACCCACCGGTGATGATCATGTCCTTGGCACGATCGACGATGTAGAGGTAGCCCGCCGCATCGCGGCGCGCCATGTCACCGGTATGCAGCCAGTCGCCAGCGAATACTTTCTCGTTCTCTTCGGGCCGGTTGAGATAACCATCCATCACCAGCGGACCGCGCACGCACAACTCGCCGACTTCGCCGACCGCCACTTCTCGCCTCGCACTGTCTAACAACTTGACCTGATTGCCGACCATGACCTTGCCGCATGAGCTCAGCAGGTGCGAGCGAGACAAGTCATGGTCGCGCTTGGACAGATAGCTGATGGTCATCGGCGCCTCGGCCTGACCGTAGACCTGGCCGAATACCGGGCCAATCCTGTTCAGTGCTTCCTGCAGGCGAGACGGCGCAATCGGCGAGGCGCCATACAGCACCAGCTCCAGGCTGGACAAGTCCGCCTCCGCGAGGCCAGCGTGATCCAGCAAGGCGTAGATCTGCGTTGGCACCAGAAAGGTCAGATTGATGCGATGCGTTGCTACCCGCGTCACAAAGTCAGACGGGGTGAACTTGTCACACAGGTACACGGTACCGCCGCGCAAAAGCGTCGGCAGGATCAGGCTGCCCGAAGCATGTGAAATCGGCGTGGTCACCAGATAGCGGATCTGCTGCGGCCATTCATACGTCGCCAGCATGGCCTGCAGCATCGTCACCACCGTGCGGTGCGTATGGAGGATGCCCTTGGAGCGACCCGTGGTACCGCCGGTGTATGAGATCTTGCTGATCTCCGCGGCGTCGTCGCCCGGTTCGAGCTCCGCGTCGTCCATGGCCGCCGCCTGACTCGCGAGACCAGCACCGAGCACGCCGTCGTCCAGCGGCATCATCAGCACGTTTGCAACACGCGCCTGCAGGACCTGCGCGCGCGCCGCGAAACGCGCATCGTCGACCACCAGCGCTTTCACACCGGCGTCGCCAAGCACGAAGGCGTGGTCCTCCTCCGACGCCATCGGATGCAATGAAACCGCCTTGAGTCCTGCAAGCTGCGCCGCGATGATCGCCACGACTGCCTCGACTCGATTGCCCACCAGAAAGGCCACGACATCCTGACGTTCAAGGCCGCGTGCATGGAACAACCTGGCCATGCGGTACGAGCGCCGGGCCAACGCTTCATAGGTGAGTGTCACACCGTCCTCGACCAGCGCCAAGGCCTGGGGACAAGCACGAAAAGCAGAGGTGTAGAGCTGCGCAATCGTGGCGCAGCCGTATCGGGCGGATGCCTGGGGGGCCATTCTGTCTCCATCGCCTTGTTTTAGGTCTGAAGGCAATGTAAGTCCCATTTCGGTACCATGTCAATCATATTGGTACCGAAAGTTCCGGGTGTATCACCCCCTGCCTGTCTCGCCTGATGCGGCGCCGGCGAACAAAAAGCCGCCCAGTTGGGCGGCTCAATAGCTCTACTCCATCGTCAGACTCCGGCCAGTGCCAGAATCGCTGCAACGCAGCCTTCAATGTTGGGGAGTCCCTGGAACGCTTTCGTGTCGACTAGGCACCAAAACCTGCCCGCTCACCAAACCGACGTCGTTGTCCAGGAATCACCCACGCATTCGCAGCAGATCCGCGTAAGAGACCAGCTTGTGCTTCTCCTGGGCAAGCGTCTTTGGCTTTGACTCCGGGCGGGTTTTTTTGCCGCGCTCGAATTCGACAATAGCGCGTGCGTCCTCCCGCGCGTAGGTTCGTGCGGTCCTGGCTTCCGCTTTCCGGCGCACGGCCTCCTGCCGTGCGGCAATACGTTCCTCTCGGGCAACGTCTTGCGCCGCCGACAGGATTTCGGCTTTTAGCAGATCACGCCTTTGCTTGGCTGCGGCACGGGCAGCTTGCAATTGCTCTTTCCGTTGCCGAATCCAGTCCTTCATGTTGACCGGGGCCGGCCTGGCCTCTGGCGGCACACTCAGGCGCAAAGCCCTGCTGATTGAAACTCTGTCAGCCCGAAGCGCGCGCTGCGCGTCCTGTTTGGCATCACTCACACTGCCTCACTCTCTTCGACCAGCACAAAAGTGCTCGCCCATGCACCACATGTTGAAGTCTAGGAACTCATCGTAGCGACCTTACCATAGCACTTCATCTCGAACGTCGATGACTATGCTCCAGACATGCCGCACGGCCGACAGCCCCCGGCAACAGCCGGAGCTGAGGAGCGCGAGCGCGAACAGCCAAATAGTGAGAAGCAGTGTAGCCATACGCAATCCAGCGGCCATCGGAAGGACGCAGCGTCGAGCACTCTGGCCGACTGACGACGCTGGGATGCCGCTGCATTTCCGTCCGATTGCGCCTGCCAACAATCGGCAGCACGGGACCGGACGGTATGTGTTCCTATGCGTCAGAATTTGTGACGAACGCCAACCGACACACCCACCATCGACGAGTTGCCGTTGCCAAGCACATAGCTGTTACCGAGCGAGAGGCTATTCGCATAGGCAATCAGCGCAGAGTCAAGCATCAACCCTGCATTTTTTGCGTAGGCGGCCGACAGGTACACATCCGTTCGCTTCGAGAAGCTGTAATCGGCAATCAGGTTCACCTGCCAGGGATTAGCGACGCTCGTGTTACCGAATACATTCCGGACCTTGTCATAGTCGTACTCGAGCGTGAGGCTGAGCGCCGGCCCTACCTGATATATGCCACCAACCCAGAAGAAGTCATCTCGCCCGATTGTCGCGCCCGCCGGTGTCTTGTTTTGCCCCCAACGATAGCCACCCATGATGCGCCCCCAAGGCAGGCTGTAGCTCAGCGCCGCCGTCGCCTTCTTGAAACTGCCACTGCTCGCGCTGGTTGTCGTGCCAATGGTGGGATTGAACTGGTCGTACGCGATGGCTGCCCACAGCGAACCGCCAGCGTAGGACAGAGACGCGCCATAAGCACTGTCTCTTCGCGCCTGACCCGGCACTTCGCCATTGCCACCGATCGCCAGGCCTGACTGCACGGTCTGCGGCAAAGCCAGACCAGTGCCAAAGGAATAATGCGCAACGCCGGTGAACTGGCCCGCATTCAAGGTGTACTTGATCGTATTGTCTTCACGGAAGTTCGCACCGGCAAAGAGCGTGATCGGCTCGTACTGCGTAGCAAAGTACGCCGGCACAAAGTTGACGATGCTGTCGAACAACGAGGTGTATTGGCGCCCCAGACTGATCTGGCCATAGGTCGCGTTCTTTATCCCCACAAAGGCCTGCCGACCGAACAGTCGGCTCGACTGTTGCATCGTGCCGGTGTCGCCGCTGAATCCATTTTCGAGCACGAATACAGCTTGCGTTCCTGCGCCAAGGTCCTCAACGCCGCGGATACCCCAACGGGAACCGGACAAGCCGCCCGAATTCATGCGAACGACGTCACGCCCCGGCCCTGGATTGAAGCCATTGGCCGCTGTAGGCACCGCGCCCACGTGGTTCACGTACTCGATGCTTGCGTCGACCACCCCGTAGAGCGTAACGCTCGACTGGGCCAATGCGGAACCCGAGCACGCGGCCAGGGCAACTGCTGCAAAACGATTCAATTTCACCACTATCTCCTTTGTTGTCGTGATACATCTGGCTTGCAGGCATCTTCAGCCTCGCCGTCGGGACGAGCGCAGGCCGCACGCCGAGGGCGCGCAGTTGCCATAGGAAAAAATCTGGAAAGCTAGGGGGTGCTACCCGCGCGCAGTTTCGATTCCGGTGCAGCAGGCACAAGAGGAATCCACAGGAGATCGCGACCAACGATCACCTTCCCCGAAAAGCCTTGGCTGGCTGCTGCCCATCGGTGGGGATCGCTGTCGGCGGGCGCCAGATGCGACAGGACGAGGGTCTTGACGTGAGCCGCTTCGGCGACGGCACCGACATCCGATGCGGCGGTATGCGCATGAACAAGATGGTGCGCCTTGGCTTCCTCTGCCGCGCTCCGGGGCTTCGGGTACAGGGAATCCACCCAGGCGGTGTCGATCACCTCATGCACCAGCACATCGGCACCTTGCGCCAACCGAATCAGATTCGGGTCAGGGCTGGTATCGCCTGAGAAGACAACGGACCCAGTCGAGGTGTCGAACCGAAATGCGAATGCCGGATAGACGGGGGCATGGTTCACCAGTATTGCCGTCACCCTGACGTTCTCGTCACGGTAGATCTCGAACGGAGCCATCGCCGGCGCGGGATCGCGATCAGGATCAACGTCAAGGCCTGCAGGCAGCGTGATATCCATCACATCGACGCGGCTATGGGGATTCGGCTTGCGGCTATCCAGAATGTTGTCGTTGATGTCCGCGGCGAACGCACGGTACAGCGCCTCGGTCATGGCAACCGTGCCAGGCATCGGCTGCTCGGGTGCCACGACATCCGCCACCCCGTCGTTGCCACCGCTCGCGGGCGGGAGTTTTCCGCGTGAGCCGGGCCCGATCACCTTGAGTTTCTGACGCCGTTCGGCCAAGCCGTCCGACGCACCAAACAGGACGAGCGACGGATAGTCCACGATGTGGTCGGCGTGCAAATGCGTGATAAATGCCGCTCGTAATGTTTCGAGGCCGCGTCCTGGTGGCGGCGCGCCCAAGCCCGCCTGGAAGTAGCGTCGCAGCCAGCCCGCGCCGAAATCGACAAGGTAGACCTGGCCATTGACCACTACCGCGGAAGCGATTCCCGCAGACTGCGAACCTCGCCAGGAGGTCCGGCCGCCGGCCGTTCCCAGCAGTACGAGGCTGGCGCCGGACTGCGCCGCCGAGGTACTGTGCGGCTGTCCGATCGAATCTGCATAGGAAGTCGAAGCCAGGACGGCGAGCGCCGCGCATGCTCCCGCACAAAACAGGCGGAAGCCGATGACCGGGCCGGTCCCTGCCCGGGAAAAAAGATCACGCATATGTTCTCCGAAGGAAGATCAGCACTGGATCGGCATCATTCCGGCTTCACGCCGGCGTCCGAAATCACCTTCTCCCAACGGAGCTTCTCGGCCTCGATGAACCTTGCGCCTTCCGGCCGCGACATCGGCATTGGATACGTGCCCAGGTCCTTGAGCCGATCGACAAACGGCTGCTGCGTCAACGACTGGTTGACGGCAGCGTTGACGCGATCCAGCACCGGCGCTGGCGTCCCCTTGGGCGCGAAGATCGTGAACCAGCCCTTGGCGACAAGACCGGGCGCGACGTCCTTGGCCAGCGGAATGCCCTCCAGACCGGGCAGGTTCACATCCGAAGTCACGGCAAGCGCCTTCAGGCGACCGCCACGCACCAGGGGCACGAGCGGCGCGATGCCATCGACATAGACCGGGATATCGCCCTTCACCACAGCCTGGATGGCTTGAGTTGTGCCGCTGAAACTCACCTGCCGGAACTTTGCCTTTTGCAACTGCCCCATCATCTCCGCCGTGAGATGGGGAACGGAGCCACGGGTCGGACTTCCGATCACGACGTCGTCAGGACGTGCCCTGGCGTCCTTGATGACATCGCCAAGAATTTTGTAGGGCGTCGCGGGGCCGGTCACGAACATCATCGGCGTGTACGCCAGCGTCGCAGCCACTTCCGTGTCGCGCTGGATATCGAATTTCGCTTCCTTGTACATGACGGGCGTCGTGACAGCCGCCGCTGCGTGAAACAGCACAAGCGTGTACCCGTCGGCCGGCGCCTGCTTGAGCGCGCTCATCGCGACGATGCCGTTACCGCCGGGCTTGTTCTCCACAATCACCTGCTGCTTCCAGGCGCTGGTCAGGCGTTCGGCAACCTGCCGGGCGATGATATCCGGCGCGCTGCCCGCAATTGATGGCACGAGAATCCGAACCATCTTGTCTGGATACGTGCTGGCAACGGCCGGCAGGGCCAAGGCTAGCAACGTCAGTGCGAGAAAGGGGCGTTTCATGTTGTCTCCACGTCTGGCGTACCGGCGACGCCATCGTCGCGGCACTTATTTGATATACCGTCAAATAATGATTGTAGTTTTATTGACTGCATCTCAAATAAGTAGATACCACTAGCGAGGTGGCATCGAGAAAGTGGGGGCCCCCGTCCTACCGGTTACGCGGAACGCGCGCTTCTTTTCTTCGCAGGTTTTGCTTCGCGCTGCCAAGCAGCGATGCCGTCGAGCGTAATGCGAAGTCCTTCTTCAAAGGCGGTATCGGAGGACAGTTGCGAGAACGATCGGCTGACAAAGCGCGCACCGGGATACTGCTCGGCCGATACCGAATCCAGCTTGTTCTGAATAAATGCCTGGTGATAGGCAGGCAGTTGGCGCGAGGCTTCCGCCATGCTTGCCGCGACGAGGTACTGCGCCAGCAAGTGGTAACCCAAGGCGACTTGCTCGGCGGAAAAACCGCCCTGCATGATCGCCGATGTCATCCGGTTGAAGAACTCCAGGCCATAGTCGGTTTCGCCCGGCTGCACATCCTGGAACAGACGGTACCGGTTATGCGACGCCACATAGTTGCTGACGCCGGGGTTTTCCACTGCCACCTGGAAACTGAGCCGCGCGATGCGCTCGACGTCCGCGCGCCAGTCGCCCGTCAAAGGCGGGATCCGCAGGGTGCGCTGGCGATAGTAATCATTCAGTACACCTGACACCAGTTGATCGCGGCCACCAAGGTAATAGTGGATCAGCCCCGGTGCCACGCCAAAGTCCTTGGCAAGCTGGACCATCGAGATCTGGTCCAGCGGCAAGGTCTTCGTCAGCTTGATCGCATGCTGCAGGATCGTCGTGCGGCTGAGCATGGGCTCGGCGCCGATCGGGGACTCCGTTTTCGGTGGTCGGCCGCGTCGACGCGGCACCGGATTGGGCGTGGGCTGTGCGGCAACCTTGGCAGCGGGCGACTTACGGGCGGCAGGCATGGGCGTTGGACGATCAGACCGACTAGAAATTGGTGGTATGCCAATTCTATCCCCGATCACCCCACATGCCATCCACCGCGTACCCCTAGGCTGACGCCACCGCCGTTACGTCCTGCCCTTTCGCGCCGGCTCTGTAGCGTCCGAGAGACAGGACCAGCGCGGCGGCAGCCAGCAGCATGCAGGGCAGGATCAGCAACGGCACATCGTAGCTGCCATGCCGATCGAACCAGGCGCCCAGCCCGATTGGACCGATGACTGCACCCAAGCCGTAGCCGGAGAAGGCAATGCCAAACAGCGAGCCAAACGAGGCCAGACCGAAGTATGACCGGACCAGATAGGAAATCAGGTCGCCCTCCGCCCCAATAGTCAGGCCGATGAGCGTGGTTGCCACCAGCAACGCGGCGTAGTCGTGAGTCCCGCGCAGCAGGAATACCCCGACCGCGCCCCCGACGAAGAAGACGCTTGCCACCAGTGGCGCATGGATTTTGTCGATCAGTAGCCCGGTGAGCAGACGCCCGACGAGGAGCCCAACGCCGACCATCGAGGCGCTCCGCGCAGCCATGGCCGCATCGAAGCCGCGATCCGCGAACAGCGATGGGAGATGCGGCCCCAGCGACAAGGTGGCCGCAGAACTCAATACGAACACCAGCCAGATCGCCCAAAGCCGGTAGCTACGCATCGCCACAGCCAGCGCTACACCTTCCGGCACATGCTTTACCCCACGACTACCGGAGAACCGCTCCCGCAATAGCCCGCAGGCCACCAACGAAAGCGCGACCGAGCCAACACCCAGACCCACATAGGCCATACGCCAGCCGAATGTCGTGACCAGAAACTGCGCCGTGATCGGCAGGATGACGGTGCCAGCCCCGAGGCCACACATCGCAATGCCCAGCGCGAGGCCCAGACGACGATCGAACCACTGGGGCAGCACTGCAAGGTAGCCCAGCACCGAGGTCGCCGCACCGGACACGCCGACAACAACCGAGAGCGCCACCCACATCAACATGCTGCCGTTTTGCAGTGACATCGCGGCAGTGGCCAGGCCAAAGACGATCGCCGAACACACGATCACCCGACGAACACCGAAACGGTCCATCATGGCGCCAACGATGGGGCTGACAACGGCCAGCCCGAACATCGACGCCGCATACGACAGGGACGCCTGCGAGCGTCCCCAGCCGAACTCAGCGGCCAGCGGCCTGACGAAGACGCCAGCCGTGGCATTGAACAAAGGGGCGTATCCAGCCAGCATCCCGAGGGCGGCACCGAGGATCACGCTAACGTAAATCCAGCCGGCAGCACGGGGCAATACTTGGGGGGCGTCATGCATATCACGGTCTCCGTGGTCATGGCGGCGCCTTACGTGGGCGGCCGCCTTGTGGTTTGCGCAGGGGCTCAGCGCAGTCCGGTCTGGCTGCCCAGATAGGCGCCTGCGCCCGGCGCCGTGGCTTCCAGGCCGAGCCTGCGCAGCATCTGCCTCACGGTACAGGCTGCCGTCGACGTCACCGGAATGCCAAGCGCTTGCTGAGCGGGCTCAAGCGCCGCCAGCGACGGCATCTGCACGCAGGCGGACAGGACCACGGTGTCCACACCCTTGGTGTCCAACCGTTTCACGTCTTCGAGCAGTCGTAGCGGATCCCGCTCTCCAACCTCAAGGTTGTCGAGGATCGAGAAATTGATGACATCCTTCACTTCGATGCCTTCTTGCTCGATGTACTCGACGACGGTTTTCGTCAGGGCATCGCTGTACGGGGCCATCAATGAAATGCGCCGGGCGCCGAAGTCCTTCAGTTCCTCCACCAGCGCGCCGGCCGATGTCATGATCTGCGGGCGATACGGCGCGTCCCCGATGGCGGCACCGAGTTCCTCAATGACCTGACGGTGATAACCGTTACCCATGCACATGGTGGCCACCAGGCACGCCGTGCTCATGACATCCACGCGGGCGTCGGCCAGTTCCAGCGCGCAGCGGCCCATGTCCCGGTTCATCCTCTCCAGTTCCTCAGCCACCACGCGATGCATGCGCACGCGGCTCGCGTGGAAACTGAACTGCTCTGGGAGCACCTGCATGCGGGCATTGAAGATGGCAGGGACTTCGCGCTCCATCGTGATGTTGGAGCTGGGCACGATTTGCCCGATTCGGTACTTCGACATTGTTGTTTCCAGAAACAGTTCAGAGCGCTGGCGACAGAAAGCGGTTCAGCACCGCGCGCAGCGAATCAGGAATCGGCGTGCCTTCGCGCCGGTCCAGCCGCACGCAAATCGGCGAGAACATGGCGTCGAAGACCGGGGCGCCGTCGGGTCGGCGGGCCACGCAGCGGATATCGAACGATCTGGTCCGAATGGCTTCAACCGTGCACGTGATATCGATCACGTCATCCGGCCAAAGCGTGCCGATGAATTCGAAACGCATGGCCTTGCATGGGGTACCGACGCCGTGGACCTCTCCCAGCCGGCCGTCGCCGCCCGCCATGTGCGCGGTATAAAGTCCAACCGCGCCGAGCAGGTAATCCGTGAAGCGGCCGGTATAGACGACACCAGCCGGATCACAGTCGCCCCAACGCACGGTACGCCGCACCACGAACGGGCTTTCGCTCAGCACGTACTCCGTGGCGCGCATCATGATTGCCCTTCTGCCGCCACGGCCGCGACTCCGCCGGCAGCCAACTCGGCCATCAACGCCGGAAACTGAGCCCGCAGACGTTCCGCGTCAATACGGCCGGTACGCGTCATAAAGCGAAACACGAACTCGTGCGGCGTAGGAAGATCCATCCATTCCCGAATGCGCTCGTACCAGTTATACGACGCCTCGGAAGCGCTGATCAGCTTGGCCTTTTCCGGTTTGCGCACGGCTTCGTACTGCTCCAGCGCGGCCGGCACATCGTCCGGGTGCGCCACGATGGCGTCCGCCAACGCCATGGCATCCTCCATCGCGATCCGGGTGCCAGATCCGATCGAGAAATGCGCACTGGTCAGCGCATCGCCAATCAGGACCTGCTTGCCGACATGCCAGTTGGCATTGAGGATCACCGGGAACTGTCGCCAGATCGAATTGTTCGAAACCAATCCGTGGCCAGCCAGTTCCGGGGCAAACACTTTCTCGAAGAGCGCTTGCCGCGCTTCGGCACTCATTTCTTCCATGCCGAAGTCGACCCAGGTCTGGTGGTCGCACTCGGCCACGAATGTGCTCATCGAATCGGAGTACGGGTAATAGTGGGCCACAAAGTAGCCACCCTCGTACTTGCGAAACACCAGAGCCGGACTCGCAAAGGGCTTTGCCACGCCGAACCAGGCGAAGTGATTCGTCAGTGTGCGGCGCGTCGTGCCAAAGGCCGCTTCATTGGCGGTACGCAATTGCGAGCCGATACCATCCGCCCCGACGACGAGATCGGCATCGAGCGCATCGAAATCGGCAATGCGTTTGTTGTACGTCACCCGTACGCCAAGCTCTTTTGCGCGCTGCTGCAGTACAGACAGCAGACTGATGCGGGGAATGGCACCACCACCTGCACCGGGCTTCTTCATGACGATGGGATGCTCGTGACTAACGATCGAATGCTGGTCGTTGAACCGCATGGCCTTGGCCAGGCGGTCCACCACGATCGGCGAAGCTGCACGAAGATTCGACAGGCCTGTGTCGGCCAGGACAACGCCGAAGCCAAACGTCGCATCCTCCGGGTTCTGCTCGAACACGTCGATGTCGACCTGCGCCATCCGCTCCTTGAGCAGGATCGACAGGAACAGCCCCGACGGTCCGCCACCAATGATCGCCACCTTCATTGCGCATCTCCCGGAGCCACCACGAGCGCATCCATGTCGAACTGGCGAATGCTGCCCGCCAGGCCGCCGGTCAGCGCCCCGTACCAGACCGCCGGCTTGAAGCCGAGCTCCTTGCGCCGGAACTGCAGTACCGGATTGCCGTCGATGCGCACGTAGCCATTGCCAATGGCCGTGGTCTGATAGCCAGCGGTCTTACGGGCCACGTCGATCAGCGGCGCAAACTCGGGCACATCGAGTACATAGACCGAAGCCTTCTCGCCATTCGGCGCGGCGCGCTCGATACGCTCCGCCTTGCGCTGCCAGACCGGCTCGATCGATGCAAAGGCGGCGCCCTCCTCCCGCGCGCGTTCGAGTTCGATGGCGGAATCGATCGTGAACGCGGCATCCTGCTTGTCGGCGTCGCTGAACGGGCGCAGCTGCCAGGTGATCTCGATCGGGTATCCGTTCGGATCGTTGAAATAGATCGACTCGATGACCTCGTGGCGAATCTGGTAGCGCAAGGGAATGCCCACCGCCTCCACGCGCTGGCGCCACTGCAGCAACTCGGCTTCGTCGCGCACTCGCCATGCGGTGTGCGTGGCGCGGTCCTGGTAGTGCTCGCGCACGGTCAGCCAGTCGGGCCGCTCGGTACCGATGTAGTAGAAGAAGGCGATCGTGCTGCCATTGCCGCTATCGAAGAAGAAATGCAGGAAGTCCGCGTGATTGTCGGGTCCCCACCCTTTCGCCGAAATCGCATGCACGAGCGGAAGGCCCAGCAGGTCGCGGTAGAAGTGCACCGTTTCCGCAAGTTTCCAGGTGGGCCGCGCTGTGTGATGGACGCCGTGCAGTGCAACGACGGGCACGTTGGCGTGGGCGCCTTGCGTGGATTGGTTCATGTCTCTTCCTTCTTCACTTTGCGTGGTGAACAGTGTCGTTTTCCGCTTCGGCGCGCAGCATCTGGACGATGCGGTCACGCAGCAGGACCTTGCTGAGCTTGCCCGATGCCGTCAGCGGAAACTCCGGGATGACTTCCAGCCGCTCAGGCCACTTGAACTTGGCGAGGCCGGCTTCCTGCAGGTATTGGGCAAGCTCGGGCAGTGTCAGGCCCGAAGCCGCTGCCGGCTTGAGCAGCACAAAGGCGCAGACACGCTCGCCGTAGACCTTGTCTGGCATGCCAACGACCGCTGACGCCAGGATCGACGGGTGCTGGTTGATGACGTTCTCGAGTTCTTCGGCATTGATCTTTTCACCGCCGCGATCGACGACATCCTTGATCCGCCCGAGGAAGAAGTAGTAGCGCTTGCCGTCAGCCACCTGAGCAGACATCAGGTCGCCGGAGCGGTAAAAGCCATCGGCGGTAAAGCGCGTGACATCTTCTTTCTCGGACTTGTAATAGCCGCGGATGGTGTACGGCCCCCGGAACAACGCTTCACCAACCTCGCCATCGGCCACGGGGTCTTCGGTGCCGGGATGGACGATCCGCACTTCGTCAGCATCAGATACCGGATAACCAATCGATTGCTCGCGAATCTCCGAAGGGTCTTCCGGGCGCGTGAACATGATCACGCCTTCTGTCATGCCGAAGATGTGATGTGTCGGCGATCCGGTCAGGCGCGTCAGGTTGGCAGCGTTCTTCGGGGCAATGAAGTTGCGTCGCGCCTTGTCCGACGCGGTGCCACGCAGCAGTTCCGGCGCGATGCGATTCAGGATCGGCCCGGCAACGCCGAACCAGGTCGGTTCGTAGTTGCGAACGAGGGACTGCAGCGTTTCCTCGCCGATATCCGGGGCCACCGTCACCTTCGCGCCGCACAACAGAAACGGACCGAAGAAGCAGCCCATGTTGAGGTTATGCATGTACGGCGTCGGGAAGAACAGCACGTCTTCAGACGTATATCCGTTGCATGCAGCCACTGCGCGCATGTTGTACAGATACTCGTTCTGAAAGCGCGGGATGATCTTCGGCACACCGGTGGTGCCACCCGACAACTGGAACACCGCCGCCTGGAACGGCTCGTGGTCGACGTCAGCCAACAACGCCTGGGCGCGCGCCAGCGGCATATCGCGGATCAAGTCAGCCAGCAATACGGCTCGTCCGCGGCGCTCACCGCGCGCCTGAAGGATGAACTGGAAACTTGGTACTTCCGCCTGCATCTCCTCGGCAAACGCCACGTCGTCGAACTTGGGGTCATCTCCCTGAACGAAATGCAGGCGTGCCTCGCACAAGTTGCCCAGGTAACCCACTTCCAGCTTGCGGAATGCCTGTAGCGAACACAGCGGGATGATGCCGGCCTTCAGGCATCCGAGAAATGCGAACAGCAGCTCATTGCTGTTGCCGCATTGAAAGACCGCACGGTCGAGCGGCCGCAGGCCCAGGGCCAGCAGCGCCGCCCCGAGTCGGTCAGTCCGTTCGTCCAACTCCTGATAGGTGAACTCGCCCTCCGGCCCCACCAGGGCCAGCCGATCATGGTGATCGCGGAACGATTGACGGAAGGCGCCAACCAGCGTTTCGCCGGTCAGGTAACCGTCGCCGACATAACGGCGAAGGCGGTCTTCATCGGGATAGCGCACGCCATCGAGCAACACGGATGGGCGTACGTGGGTGGGTTGCAGCATCGTTGTCTACCTCTGTATTTATATAGTTCGTCTGCGGTGCCGCTCAGGCCATCGATTCCCGCAGCCACTCGACGATATGACGTCCGGCAATGCGCTGCCCGGGCTCCTCCTCGCGGCTCAACGCCATGCCGTGGTGGTTGCCGCGCACACGAATATGCTGCTTGTGCGCCGCAGGGATCTGATCGTAGATAGCCTGAATATCCGCCGGAAACGTGCATTGATCGCCGGTGTATTCGAGCAGCAGCGTGGGCTGATGCAACGTGCCAATCGTCTTGTCCAGCGCCGCGTTGGATGACAGCCCCGACCAGGTAGAGAGCCAGGATTCCGGCGTGACAACACGTCCAAAACCCACACTTCCCCAGTTGGACACAAAGGGATCCTTGCCCCAGAGAGAACCGGTCTTGCGATCGGACGGGTCCAGCGAGATGTCCCATGAGCGCAGGTCGGCGTCGGTACGCCAGACCTCGAAGATCGGGGCATGGGCTGCGAGCCGACGGTCAGCATCGGTGCCGGCACCGGACTTCACTTGCTTGCGGGCCTCCTGCTTGGCCCGCAGCATTGCCCTCGCGCGTGCGTCGATGCGTGCGACGCGTTCGGTCTGTGCGGCGCGATATCGTTCGATGAAGTCGGGCGCGTATCGGCCCTTGCCGGATTCCACATCGAACCCGTTGGCCTTTGAGAACGGATCGAGCGTCGGGTCCGTCTGCATGGGATCGTCTTCATCGGTGACCGACGGGTCAATGCCGCTCATCAGGAGCTTGCCCTGGCCCGGGTGCGGCGACACAAGGATGAACGCATCGACTTCCGGCATATGCAGTTCACCCAGGTTCGTCGGGCGGCCACCCGGCGTGCGGGCAATACGCATTTCACGCGGCGTCAGCGACTGCTGGTTGTAGAACGTGTACAAGCCCGCGCCGCCCGAATTACCAAGCAGCACGATCTTTTCATAACCAAGATCGCGCAGGTGCGTCATACCGGCTGCGACATCGAACAGCGCGATCTCATGCTCCAGACGCAGGTCGTTGCCGATCGAGCGCGGGCCCTGCACCCAGCAAGCACATCCGGCATCGAGCACGAACGGCACCAGGTAGTGAGTGATGGCCATTTCGCGCGGGTGCATCAGGGATACAACCGTCTTTTCCTTGCCAGTGATGCTGAAGAGGAAGCCGAGCGTGCGCTGCCCATCGGCCGTGCCCAATGCATAGGGCACCATCTGATAGGGGCGGTCCATCAGCCGGGCGTCCCATGAGGCACCTCGCATTCCTGCCGTCACTTGCGGCTTGTCTTGTTCGCTCACGCTGTCTCCTTCGTAAATGCGACCGTCTCAATAATCTAGTGCTTATTTGATATGCTGTCAAATAATTCCAGAGGCCCCGCGAACTACGCCGCGCCGGAAAGAAAAGGTGTGCCGCGAAGGCGGCACACCCGAAAGACGCGACCCAGCCGGCGCGTCCGGTCGACACCAATCAGAAGTTGTGTCGCAGGCCAACAACGGCGCCGAACTGATTGGCGCCGGCAATCACGGAGCCGTCGTACCCGTTGGCACCGAGCGCCGAGCCGCCCTTGTTCAAGGTGTATGAGGCCGTCAGATAGGCGTCCGTGCGTTTCGAGAACCGGTAATCGGCAGACATCACCAAGGACATCGGATCCTTCGCCGAGGTGCGGTCATTGGTCTTGTACACCGCGCCGGTCAGCGCAAGTGCCTGCTTGAAGTTGTAGGTACCACCAGCCCAGAACAGGTCCGTGCGGGTCATTGATGTCAGGATCTGGCTGACCAGCCGCCGATAGCCGAAGTAGGCCGATACTGGGCCGAAGTCGGCCGCTGCCGAAACCACGTAGCGACGCTCGGTCCGCCCCGCGGTCGCGGCGGAGGTGCCATTGAGCTGGTCGAAAACACCCGCAACGCGGAACTTGCCCATGCCATAGGAAAAGCCCGCGCTCATTTCCCTGCCGACGCGGCTGTTGCCCGGAACTTCGCTGCCGTTCGCGATCGTCGAGTCCACGCCAAAGCTGTAGAGCGCCGAGGCCGTCAGCGCACCAAACTTGCCGGTGTACTTCACTGCATTGTCGGTACGCCCTGCCAGCCAGGTGTCATGCGAGTACGACGAATACTTGGGTGCAAAGTACATCGGATCGAAGCCGATGATCAGGTCGAACGTCAGATTATGGTGACGCCCCATGGTGATCTGCCCGTATGGTGTGTCCAGACCAATATAGGCGCGGCGGCCAAACAATCTCCCGCCTTGTGCGGCCATGCCGGTATCGAGCACCATACCGCCTTCGAGCAAGAACACGCCCTTCAGCCCACCACCCAGGTCTTCCACGCCACGCAAACCCCAACGGCTACCGGCAATGTTGCCGGACGTCATGCGCACGAGGCTGGACGATTGCCTGGCGGCATTCGGTACGTGATTCAGATATTCGATGCCCGCATCCGCCACGCCGTACAGCGTGACAGACGATTGAGCGTGCGCGGTCGCGCCGGTCGCTAGCAGCGTCCCGGCGATGGCCAGACTTCGTTTCATTACTCCTCCGTAAATTTCTCTTCGATCGCGGCCTGAAGCAGCCTGCGATGTGCTGTCCTTGTGCGGCTGGCATGGGGGCATGCACTACGGCGCCGCAACAATTGACACCAACATAATTAAAGATACGGATTTTTTGACACCCAGTCAAATAATGACTTCCGCGAATCAGGTGCTTACGGTGGAATCGAGTCAGTCCGCAATGGGCCGAATGGGTCGTCCAGGAGGTTCCGGTCGCCACGTGCCACTAAATCCCGCTTTATCGCTTGCAAGCGTGGGACACGTGCGTGTTCTCGGAAGCGTGTGATCACCGCCGCTGGACGTAGCGCGATTGCCGTCGCAGCATTTGTCCTGGCGTCTTACCCAACTCCATGCGAATCGCTCCGTGCAAGCAACTTGCTGGCACCGGAGACAGCGGCACCGTTGGTAAGAGTTTCTCCGCTCAAGGTACGGCAGGAGAACTTGGGCGAACGACATTGGCTTGTGCGGACTTTAGTGTCATCACCCATCGCGCGGCTGAATTCGCACATCAAGAACCTGTCACTTCGCCACCCTAAGTCCTTGATTCTTACAGGCACCCCAACGGGGTTCAAACCCAATACCCCCTTGCGTTAGTTTTTGGGCCTGGCATTAAAACGCGTTCGGGTTGTATCGGCCCTCAGGACCCCTCAATGACGGAGCGTTATCGCGCAAAAAAGCAGCTCCATTTGGGCTGGTCTTCAGCCTCGTTGCCTGGTCTGGGCGGATCGTGTATCTGCCCGTGGCTACGCTGCGACACGAGTACGCGCAATCCCCGGACCAATCGGTGCAAGGGGATGATCTTCCCTCGATTCCTCTGACGGTCTCCTCCGTGGTGCGCGGTCGAACGGAACAACGAGTACTACCCGGCACTGCAGCGCTCCAGTGGGCCAGATAGCGCTCCGTATCCGCTGCAACAGCAACCGGACCTTGATAGTCGAAATTGTCATGCATTCGGCCTCGAACCCTTCTATGGGGTTGATCATGTGCTCTTATCTCAATGCATCGATAGGCCACGACAAAGCACCGAAACGCCACTGGCGCAAAGAAATATCAACAGGGCACGTCGCACGTTGTCCGCAGAGATTCTTTTGCGCAAGCGCGATCCGACTGCAAGTCCGACAAGGCTGAACGGCATCGCGAACGCGGCGCTGCGCAGTAAGTCTCCTTGATGCAGCAGCCCGCTGCTCGCAAAAGCTGCCAGGCGCACCAGTGCACTAAAGAGAATGACGGCAGCGATTGTGGAACGAAATGCATCAATCTGCGGAAGCCGGCGGGACAGATACATCGTGTAGATGGGGCCTCCTGTTCCAAACAGCGCACTGAATACGCCCCCGACTACGCCGGCAGGTACGGACCACCCCCTTGCCACCTCCTCTTCCGCTCGAGCCGAGGACATCAGGAGGGCCCGTCCCGTCATCACAAGTACAAAGAGACCGAGGCCGACCAGGAGCCAACGTGATTCGATCTTCGCGAGCACCGTCGTACCTAGTACTACACCCACCGTCATGAAGGGAATCAGGCGAAGCAGTTCCGGCCGTGACACTGAACTCCAGTTGCGCATTCCAACCATCAATGTCGTCACCAGATCGAGTAGGAGAAGCATAGGAACCACGAACTGCAAGGGAATGAACTGCACCAAAATCGGCACGGCCACCATCGCCGCGCCGAAACCGGTGAGTCCAAATACTGTGTAGGCTCCCGCAACGGTTGCCCCAAGCACTGCGTAGTGTTCCATCCCCATGGCTGTCCGATTTGTTTTTGGAATGCGTTCCGAAGCCTATTGCATCTTGATCCCAGCGCTTTTCGCGAGCGACTGATACGCGCTGAAGTTCTCGGAAACGTACTTGGCCGTCTCCTCTGGTGTCAGAACTCTTGGAATGCCACCGTATGTCGCATTCGCGGAGATCCATCGGGTGTCCGTGGATGCCGATTTCAGGACACCAGCCCACTTCTTGACGATGTCCGGCGGCATCTTGGCGGGCCCATACAACGCGCTCCACCCGATCACCGCTTCCAGCTTTGGAAAGCCTGCTTCCCTCGCTGTGGGAACGTCTGGGAACTGCTTCAGCCTCTCTGGAGTCGTCGTGACTAGAGCACGCAGTTTGCGACCTGCGACCAGGCCCGCCATGGAGCTTAGGTTGTTGCAACTGAAGTCCACCTCTTTGGAGATGACTGCCAGTGCAGCTTCGTTTCCACCCTTATAGTTCACGTTCACCGCTCCGTTTGGCTTCAGATTGAGACTCTGCAGCAACAACTGTGGAGCGAGGTTCTGTACCGTGGCGGGGCCCGACGCGCTGTAATTGAGCTTTCCAGGATGCGCCTGAAGTTCCGCCGCCAAGTCTGCAAGCGTCTTGAACTTGGAGTCCGGGTGCACAACACATACCACCGGATTCAACTCAAGCAGGCCAATGAACGTAAAGTCATTCCACTTGTAAGCAAGTCCGGAATCCTGGATAGCCGGCAGGAGAACCTGAGAGCCGACCCGAGCCAGCAGCAACGTATATCCATCCGGACTCGCATCCTTAGCTATCTGCGAACCGATCGCGCCATTGGCCCCAGGGCGATTCATGACAACTACGGGCTGGCCCAGCAGTGCTGACGCGGTAACGGAGAGGTTCCGCGCGGACTGATCCGCGTCGCCTCCGGCCGCAAAGGGCACCACGATTGTGACGGGGCGGCTGGGATAGGCTTGTGCCGCCGCAGGTGCGGCCCCGGCCACCGTGGTTCCGATTACGGCGGCACAGATGCCAAGCGCCTTGATGCATCCTCCGACAATCCTATTCATTCGACTGTCTCCTCGCCAGGACTGTGGCAGTACCGAACACTGCCACGTGATCGTGCGATTCTGCTTGTGAGCCGCGCCCTCCAGTCAAGCGCCGGAGGATGAGGGGTCGGTTCGTTTAGTTGGCGGAGATCTTTCGCTTGGCGACCAATTGCTTCCACCGGCCCGATTCTTGTGCGATTTCCTGGGGAAGCTGACCCTTTGGCGTCAGTGTCCTGGTCATGCCTTGCGCAGAGAGATACTGCTGCATACTTGGCCCTGCGGTGGCCTTCTCCAGATCGGCGTACATCCTCGTGATGAGCTCCTTAGGCGTACCCGCCGGAGCCATCAGTGCGAACCATCCATAAAACGTAAATCCCGGCAGACCCGCCTCAGCAGTGGTCGGTACGTCGGGCAGCAATGGGGATCGTTCCTTGCCAGTCACCGCCAGCGCGCGAAGACGGTTGCCCTTTAGCAGCGGTGAGATGGCATTGATGTTGCCCACGGTCATGTCAACCGTTCCCGCCATGAGGTCTGAGTACGCCGGACCTTCGCCCTTGTACGGCACGTGCACCACTTCGATTCCTGCGGCCTCGGCAAAGGCCTCGTTAGCAATGTGCACCTGGCTGCCATTACCCGCCGACGCGAAGGTCAGCTTGCCAGGGTGGGCCTTGGCGTAGCTGATAAACTCAGCCATCGTTTTCACCGGTACCTTGGTGTTCACCGTCAGCACCATCGGCCCACTGGCAATCTTGCTGATCATCTCGAAACTCTCGGCTGAGTACGGGAGCTTCTGATAAATGAACGGATTGACCGTGAACATGCTTCCCGACGCGAGCAAGAGCGTGTAGCCATCTGGTGCAGATTTGGCAACCGCTTCCGCCCCCACCGCGCCGCCGGCGCCCGGTCGGTTATCCACGACAACTGTCTGTTTCCACTGTTTGCCCAGCTCAACAGCAACTGCACGAGCCAGAAGGTCCGTTGCTCCACCCGACGCAAACGGAACAACGAGTCGGATCGGCTTGTTCGGCCACTCCTCCGCGTGAGCAGGCACCATCGCCAAAGGCGCAATGGCAAACGCAAACATGGCCACGGCAGTCGATGTCTTGTACCGCGGGGCATCCGCGTCCTGGCACAGCTCCTTAACGATGGGATTCTGGCGTATGCGACGCAACCACCGCCGCCCTCCCGCTAGCCAACTGCCAATGGCATTGCCTGTGTCTCGTGAGTTCATCGTTGTCTCCTTTGTGGCGTCGCCATGATTTGACGACTATCGTGTGCGTTGCTTTATTTTTTTAATCCTAATTACAAATTCAATAAAACGGAAACGAGATATGGAACTTATATATAGCAATTAAAGTTCTTATCTTTTTTATGACAAAATAATCCCACCCACATCCTTCTGGATGTGATTTGATAATTGTGATTATTTGATTTTCGCTATCCCGTTCGAAACAGATTCAGAAACTCAGACATGGCAACCGAAGGCGGCCGCGCCGGATGCGACACGATGGATAGCGGTCGTATCAGCCGAGGAAAGTCAGTGCGCAATTCAATTATGGCCCCCTTGTCCAACATGCCCTGCACCAGAATCCGCGACAAACAACTGATGCCCAGGCCAAGCTCCACCGCATACTTGATCGCCTCGGAACTTCCCAATACGGTCTGAGGAGTGAGCGGCCCAAGGTAAGAAAACAAGGCACTCATCACCGCATCGCGAGTCCCCGACCCTTCTTCCCGAAAAAGCCAGTTTGCCTCCTGAAGCTGCTCACGGGAAACCGGTTGACCGGATTCTGTTTGTGTCACAGCGAGCCTGTCGTGAGGCGATGCAACGATAATCAATTCGTCGTCGCTCCATTTATGGCTGACCAAGTCCGCCGCTGGACTTGGCCCCTCAATGATTCCCACATCGGCGCGTGCTTCGGAAACCAACCGGATGACTTCGTGCGAATTTCCGATCTGCGTGTCCACCCGACACTCCGGAAAACTGGCGTGGTAGTACGCCAGAATCCTCGGAATAAGGTAATTGCCAATGGTCGTGCTCGCTGCGACCCTCAGATGACAGGGCGGATGCCCGCCAGAAAAATCCCGTTCAATTGCACGCGCGTCCCATATGAGTCGGGTTGCCCGTTCCTGGAGTGCGCGCCCCGCATCATTGAGTACGAGTCGCTTCGAGACGCGATCGAATAGGGTCACCCCTAGCGTCTGCTCCAATTCATTGACGGCCGCGCTCACGGCCGACTGCGATAGCACTGCCTCTTCTCCCGCGGCAGAAGTTGATCCCGTCCTCGCCACTATCGAGAACAGTTCCAACTGCCGGAGGGAGAATCGGAACGTCGCCATGATTAGCTCTTCTGTACCAATTTCGGTCGCCCGTCGTCCGGCGTAATGCTCGGCTTGGTCACATCGGCCAGCGCTTCCAAAAGCAAGTGCGAAAGATGTGCACGAGGATTATCGCGAGGGACCAAGATACCAAGGCGACGCATCAACGGAGGCGAGCCGAACGGGATGGTACGGATAGATGCCGGGAACTCGTTCTCGACACCTCGAGCCGGCACGACTGACGAGCCCAGACCGTTGGCCACCATGGCGATCACTCCTTCAAGCGTATCGATCTCCATCGTCGACCGTACCGCAATCTGGCGTCGCACCATTTCCTCCTGGACAAGAAGTCCGACGCGAGCGGTGCGATTGAATCTGACATAGGGCGTTGTCTCCAGAATCCCCTTGTCCGAGTCCCCTCTGGTCGTGGCATGTGTGATCACCACGAACTCTTCGTTAAAGAAAGGCATGAACTGCAGGTCCAGGCGCGGAACCTCTGGTTCGGTAACGACAGCCACGTCCAGTTGCCGTCGATATACCGCCCGCTCCAGATCATGGGTCAGACCCGTGGTGAGGTGGATGTCGATTCGGTGCCCCTGCTGATGCAACCGCTTCAATGCAAGCGGTAAGACGCCCGAAACGCAGGTATGTACGGAGCCGAGCTTAAGCACACCTCCGGCCGCTTCGCGTTTGAGAGCCGCGCTCATGCTCTCCCAATGGGTCAGGAGGTCACGCGCGCGACTCGTGAACGCAAGCCCAGCGTCCGTCAATACTGGCGGTCTGCGACTGCGATCGAAGATCGTGATGCCCAGCTCTTCCTCAAGAGAACGCATCTGCATACTGACAGCAGAGATCGTGAGCCCGATGGCGTTGCCCGCCTCGGCGAAGCTGCCTCGGTCGGCAATGGCTACCAGGGTGTAAAGGGTTTTGACGTCCATGTCTGACAAATTGATATGTGATTCAATCCGCTAGCGCGTTGCGCCGTCATTCTGCCGCATGGACGTTGCGCACACGGGCTAGATCCCCAGCAGACGACGGGCGTTCCCGCCCATCACCTTTTCCATGTTCTCGCGACGAATCGGCAACGTCTCGAACCATTGCTTGTAATCCCGTACCGGGCAAAACGGAAAGGAACTTGCGTACAGCATGCGGTCGGCCAGGAACGAGTCCGCAGCTTTCACGTATTCCTCCCATCCTGGCATGCGCGAGAAGTACATGTCCGGCGACAGATACATGTTCGGCCGACGGAATGCGATATGCAGGATTTCCGTCACCCATGGCCACCCGCCATGCACAACGACCACGCTCAGCCTGGGAAAGTCGGTCAGAACGCGGTCGGTTTTGACGGGATCCGAGTAGCTCAGGTCCGGACCAGCAGTTCCCCCCACCATCATGATCACGGGTACGCCCAGATCTTCGCAATGAGCGTAAATCGGGTACAGACGCCTGTCATCGGCATACATCGGGATGGGGTAAGAGCCCGGCTCGATATTGATGGCCTTGAACCCGCTAGCGACCGCGTCGGAGATCGTTTTGCACGCGGTCACCCGGTTCGTCGGGTCGATGGACGCGGCACCAATGAATCGTTGCGGATAGTCACGCACGATTCGCGCGACATCCTCGTTCGAAACACTGCCCAGTGTGCCGGCGAGACGCCCAACCACGACGCCCTTGTCCACACCGGCCTCATCCATTTCCTTGAGCAGCAGTTCCATAGACTGCTGTTGAGCGGCTGGCGACGGCTCGAAGCCAACAGTGCGGGTAAAGCCATCACGGCGCTCACCCGCCGCATACATCAGCGTATCGAGGAAGCCACCAACCGGAGGGCGGAGTCTGAAATCAATGATCATGTCGTGTTCCTGGCTCTAGCTCTGTTCAAGAATGTCCTTACATCACCTCGTTCTTGCGGTCATCCGTTTCGCCGTATCGGTGTAATGCCGGTGGCTTGAGACCAGCGTAGAGCTTTTCGATCCCAGCGTTGATGACTTCGGCGTGCTGCGCGAACAGCGAGTTGCCCTCCAGGTCGCTCTCAACAATGAACGGACCGAAGTTCTCCACCTCGAACATCCACATCGCCTGCGCGATGCCTAGTTCGTCGAGCCAGAAAACGTCTTTCACCTGCTTGATGCCACGGCCGAGCAGCGCCCCGGTTCCATAGCCAACGGTCGTGAGGTAGATGGCCCCGCCAGGCGCGAGCACCCGCTTGTAGTCGTCAGCCGGCATGCCACCCTTACCGATGAAGATGCGACACGCCGTCTTTTCCATCCACTTCGGTATCCACTTGGAAAAGCGAAAGCTCGCAGTGGCAGTGACGGCGCCAACGTTATAGCTCCCGTCCTCATTGGGCGCGGCGGCTGGTGAGCAATGAAAATTGACATTGCTGAGCCCACGCAAATCAACCGGGGGTTCCAGGCCTTCGTCGAGCACCTTTTTGTAGACGCCTTCCCGGGCCGTATAAATTACCCCCGTCAAGTAGACGGCGGATCCGAGTTCGAGTTTGGCGATGTCTTCCGTTGTCGCGGGCAGGTTGATGTGGAATACTTTCAGTTCATCATCTTGAGGGCTTACCATTCGACCGTCTCCCTGCGCAGATAAGGGGTGAACCACTGAGGGTCCGTGCGATATTCGATATTGCCGTCTGCATGGATACGAGCCGTGGCACGTCGCGAAGACAGACAGAACGTATGGAGACTGATGGGCATCCCTCCCGTATGGGTGTGGCCTACTTCGATATGACAGTCGACCACCATTGACGAGCCCACGAAGCCCATCGCACCCATGCCGATCGAATTACCGAGCTTCATGAGTTCAAGTTCCAGCTCGGCAATCTTCGGGTCGGGATTGCGGTCACCCACGACACGGAGGCAAGCCGCCTGCTTGCCAAGCTGCATGCACGTATCCTTGGAGCCGCCCAGGCCGATGCCAACAATCGCTGGCTGGCAGGCCAGGCCACGCTTGCCGAATGCAATCAGGGTGTCGAGCACGAACCGCCTGATCCCGTCAATGCCGTCCCCGGGAAACAACATCCGGTAATCGGTGCCGAACAGTCCGCCCTTGTGGACGGTAGTGATGTCTACCCAATCGGCGTCGGGTTCGAATGACCACTCGATCTCGGGTGCATTGATGCCAACGTTGTTGTTGTTATCAGTGCGCCAGAGGGGGTGCACGCGATTGGGGCGCAGCGGAACCGCCAGCGTGGCGTCTGCCGTTGCCTTGCGTAAAGCGCGCTCGACTGCAACGAAACCGCGCTGCACCGCCGCGTTGTTTCCCACCTTCACGTAGTAGCGAGGCAATCCAGTATCGGCGCACATTGGACGGCGGTCCTGGTCGGCGGCGTCCCAGTTGTCCTGCATCGCGTGGATCACGAATCGCGGCAGCTTGCCAGTCTCCGTTTTCTGCAATGCCTGGATGCCTTCCTTGTAGTCCTTGGGGATCTCGATCGCGGCGCGTTTCATGATTTCGAGCGCGGCTTCCTCGACCCGATCGATAGAGATGGTCATCGTAGCGGTCCTTATGCTGCAACTTTTGGGGGTTGACCGGCCTCACCGGTTATCAGTGATTTGCCTGGCGTAACGATGTTGAACTTCACCGGAACCATTTCCAGGCGAATGTCATCGCCATCTGCCGTCACGCGGGTATAGCAACTGCTGTGCAGATCGCCGGGCTCCGGAAAATCTTCGCGCGCGTGGGCTCCCCGGCTGTTCTCGCGAGCGAGCGCAGATACGGTAATCACCCGAGACATGTCCACCAGGCTTTGCAGATTGAGCCAGTCGTGCCAGGTGACGTTGTAGCGCCGGTCACCATCCGGAACGCCCATGGCTAGCAGGGCCTCGCGGTGGCCAGCGATGGAAGAAAGTCCTCGGCGCATCGCCTGCTCATTGCGCAGCACGCCAACGTCATCCCACATCGTTTGCGCCAGTACATCGCGCAGTTCGTGTATCGCGCCCGGCGTCTTCGAGAAGGGATACTCGGCGCGCTCGACGCCGCTCAGGATGACCCGCTTGTCCGGTTCCTTCCAGTGCTGCACCTTCGATACATACGCCGCCATGGAATCACCCGCAATGCCGCCAAATACGGTCGAATTTGCCACGCCGTTTCCGCCCAGCCGATTGGCGCCATGCACGCCACCGCAATCTTCCCCGGCCGCAAACAGGCCCGGAGACGCAGTACTGCAATCGACATCGAACTCCACGCCACCCATCAGATAGTGGGCGGTTGGCACGACCTCCACGCGTCCGCCAGCGAGGTCGAAGCCGCAATCCTTGCATCGGTTAACCATCCCTGGGAAGGTCTTTGCGACCTTCTCCGGCCCAAGATGGCTCATCTGGATATAGACGCCCCCCATTGGTCCAGTCCGACCGGCGCGCATTTCGGAGTAGATGCCACGGCTGACCACGTCCCGCGTCGCGCGCTCTCCACGAGGGTCATAGTTGGTCATGAAGCGGTCACCGTTGCCATTGATTAACCAACCGCCGGCGCCTCGCAGTCCTTCCTCAAGCACCGTACCCGTCATGCGGGTATCGGGACCGCCCAACAAACCCGTCGGATGGAACTGGACCATCTCCATATCCCGGAGACTCAGGCCGTAGCGCATGGCCATCGCCAGGCCATCACAGGTCTTGTCGCCGGAAGGCGTGTGGTAACGATACATCGTCGGGCCCGCACCCGTCGCCAGCAGAACGGCCTTGGCCTGGACAAATCGATAGGTACCGCGGCGCATATCGATGAACAGCACGCCGGAGATACCCGAGCCATCCGCCGCCGGAATCAGCTCGATGGCCCGATGCTCCTCCAACTCCTCCACATCGAGCGCCCGCACCTGCTCCATCAGGCGGTTGATGATCTCAATGCCAGTCAGGTCAGCTTTGTGAACCGTACGATCGAAGCTCTGACCTGCGAATGCTTTCTGATGCAGCGTTCCGTCCGGGTTGCGATCGAAGAAGCATCCAATCTCATTCTCAAGTTCACGCACGCGCTCGATTGCACCTTCGACGAGGCGCCAAGCTAGGTCCTGACGCGGTAGCCACTTGCCGCCCTCAATCGTGTCCATGAAATGTCGCTCGATCGAATCGCCAGTGGACAGCGCCACGTTGTAGCCGCCCTGGACCATCCGCGTGCAGCCGCACTTTCCCAGCAGGCCCTTGACAGCCACGGATACCTTGAGCGCGGGATTAGCCTTCTTGGCATGCAAGGCTGCAAACAATCCTGCCCCACCCGTGCCCAGGATCAGGATGTCTGTCTTGTGATTATCGATTTGCATTTCAGATTACCCCCAGAGCAAAGATGGCGCCGATGAAGAGCGAAAGCGCACCTCCCCAACTGATCCACGACAAGCGCGCATCACGCGTGGTACTCCATGGGAGAAGCTCCAGCGCCAACAGTCGTAGGCCAAAGCACATGTGAATGGACAAGAGCAATACCAGACCCCATTCGCCAAACTTGACGGCGCCCATATCGGCAAACTTCAGGAAGGCGTCCATACGGTCCCGCTGGTCAAGTGCGAGACCCAGGACATAGAAGTGAGCGGGCAGGAAGATGCCAAGCGCAAGACCCGACAGCCGGTGCCCAAGAAACGCCCAATATGCACGGTGATTTCTCGGAGACTTCATGACAGCAGCCCTCCCACGGCTGCCACGGCGCGCAGACCCATCGACAGCAGCAACAGCCCAAACAAAAAACAGAAGACCGATGCAGCACTGCGGCCAACCCTTGCCCACTCGATCAGGATATTGCGCAGCCCGATTGGCACATGGACTGCCACGCTCACCACGAACAGCGAGTAGAACGGGATCCAGAGGAGGCTGCCCTGTGTGCGGGAGAGAATTTCTGCTGCGGTCAGTCCACCGCGCACCGCATACAGAATCACGCCAAGGTGCACGAGCACGAACGGCGCCATGACCATCGCGCTTAGGCGCTGGAGGGCGAAGAGACGCTGCTCCATGATCAGCCACCTCCCTTCAGGAACTGCAGCAGTGCATTCTTCTTCAGACCCGCAATGCTGCCAGTCGGACTCAGGCTGACGGGGCAGTGGGTCATGCAGTTTCCCTGCGTGTGGCAGGAATTGCATCCGCTACCAGAGGTTGCCTTCTTCAGCACATCCTTCGGGTCTGCGTGACGTTCGTCGTTGAAAAGCGTCCACGCGCGATTCAGCGCCGCCGGCCCCAGGTATTCCTTGTCCCACGCCACCACGTCGCAGGAGGCATAGCAGACGCCGCAGTTGATGCACTCGATAGCGGCATCCGCCATCTTTCGCTTCTTGCTTTGCGGAGACACCGCAGCAGGCGGGTCGTTACGGGTGGCGGTGCCGACAAAGGTGCTACCGGCCTTCTTCCATTTTTCGAAGAACTCCGACATGTCGACCACCAGGTCCTTGATGCGCGGCATGTTACGCAACGGCTCGATGACAATCACGCCATCCTCTTCGACCCGACTGACGTGGGTTCGGCATGTCCAGCGCGGCTTGCCGTTCACCGTCATCGCGCAGGACCCGCACACACCTACGCGGCATGCGAAGCGGTAGGACAACGTTGAATCAATGCGACGTTGCACCTCGGTCACCACATCAAGCACGGTCTGGTTCTCGCGCCATGGCACCTCATACGTCTCAAAGTTTCCTTCCTCTGTGCCGCGGGCAATGCGTACCGTAAGCGTGCGTTGCGCGGCCTTTGTCGCCTCCATCACTTTCTCCCGTTTCATTCAATGCGCTGACGCGCCAACCTGGTTGCGTGCAAAGACCGGCGCTGGATGTCCTTCCATCTGAACGTTGATGCAAGCGGGCTGCTGGCTGTCGATGGCGGCTTCGAGGGCGGGGGCCAGTTCGTCGAGGCGCTCCACCAAGGCCCCGAATCCGCCAAGGGCAGCCACTGCAGCGTCATAACGAGCGGTTGCGCTCAAAGAGCAGCCAAGCAGGCGATCCTCGCCATAGGTGCGTTGTTGAATCACGTGTTCGGCGTTCCAGCGCAAATCGTTACCCACTACGGCCACAACTGCAGCCTGTTCGCGTACGGCCGTATCAAATTCAGAAAGATGGAAGCCGGCTGTGCCGTCACCCATCAGCAACACCACCGTTGACTCAGGCCGGGCGATCTTTGCCGCGATGGCATAGCAGATGCCACCGCCGATGGCACCTGACATGCCATTGATGATCCGCGTCGGAGCGTTGCAGTACGCCTGCGCCCATTGACCGAATTCACCGCCGTCGCAAACAAGAACGGGCGATTGGGCATTGCGCAGAAAGGCGTCTACCATCTCGCAAAGTGCGCGAGGATGGATGCCGGAGGTGGTTGGGGAAGCCGGGGCGCCACGCTCAAGGCTCGTCGCCGCTACACGCTCCATCCATGCCCCCCGGTCGCCGCGGGGAGTATGAGTTGCGGACGTCAGAGCATTCAGCGTCGCGGAAACGTCCGCTACGCAACGGGCAGCCAGGCGGTCACCGAGTAGCCGCTCTGCCCGCCGTACCATCTCGACGTCTGCATCGACGACGACGACCCGTGCTGCTTTGCCGAAGACGTTTTCGCGGCCAAATCCAGTCGTGAAATCAAGGCGTTTGCCCAACAACACAATCAGGTCCGACTCCGCGACTACCTCGGCGATGGCGCCGAGGGAAGGATCGCGCAGGCCACGCGGGCTCTCCATCGGCACAATGGGAGCACTCAATGCCTTGCTGCTCAGACGCAGGGAAGCTTTGCTCGCCCCGCGGCACAGCGACGGTCCCACAAGGACCAGCGGTCGATGTGCCTGACCAATCAGGTTTACGATCGATTCAACGGCCGCGCTCCCCGGTTCCACCGGCGGCGTTTTCGGAATCTGTTGAGGCAAAGCATCTACCTCGGATTCGCGAGTCATCAGATCGAATGGAAGCGCCAGGTGAACCGGGCCACGGCGGTCTGCCATCGCTATGGAGATCGCTGTGTCGACCGCGGAAGCCAAGGTCCGCGCGTCGGTTACTCGCTTCGACCACTTGGTTAAAGGCGAAGTCATCGCGACCTGGTCCAGTTCCTGAAAGGATCCCATCCCGTCCTCAGAGACGGGGGAGTCGCCCGAGAGCAACAGGACCGGGCTTTCCGCTTGGGATGCCGAGTACAGCGGCGCAATGCCGTTAGCGATTCCAGGCGCAGCCGTGAGCATGGCTACGCCGATCTCCCCTGTCATCTGCGCCCAAGCATCTGCCATGAACACCGCTGCGGCTTCATGCCGGACATGCACGATGCGGATGTTGGCATCGATGCAGGCGTCATACAGCGGCATGATCTGATTGCCAGACAGGCTGAAGATCGTAGTGACACCGCGGCGCGCGAGCGCTCGAATGACGAGTTCGGAACCGAGCATTTGTCTCCGTACCCGGCCGTTTTTCGGCCGTAGTCTTTTGTGGTTGAGTTGAAATGAGTTTAAGTAATCGATATTTCTGAATCAATGATTTATTACTTGATATTTTTTGAACTAAAGAACAAAAAATGGCTTATGGATTACTTGTTTCTCACTATCTCAGATCAGTGTGGGTGGCGTGGACGTAAAGCCCTCTGAAAACGTCTCGCGCAAGTAGTCCACAAACACCTGCGAGACCCGCGAGGCGTGCGCTGAATAAGGCCGGATGGCGTAGAGCCAGTCGCCAAATGCTCCGGTGGAGCGCCAGTGCGGCAAGACCTCGACAAGACGGCCAGTTTCCAAGGCAGATTGCGCGCTGAAGTCCGGCAATAGCGCGATACCTAAGCCTTCGATCGCAGCATCACGCAGCGCTTCGCTGTTGTTCACCGCTAGCGGCCCCGTGACCGGGACTGTCACCGGATCAGCGTACCGTCCGCCGGAGCCAGCAACGGACGAAACAAACGTCCAAGTGGTCGTTCCTTGTCGCCGTGGATAGTGGAGACACGCATGATCGACTAGCGCTTGCGGCGTCTCTGGCGCTCCTCGGCTACGCAGGTATGCTCGGTTAGCTACGAGAACGGCGCGCGTCGCCGCCAACGTCCATGCGACGTGGGTTTCCGGTGGGGCGGAGGTATGTCTGACGGCGATATCGAAGCCTTCTTGAGCCAACGGCCGCAAGCGATCCGACATATCCAGCTCTAGCTGAATCTGGGGATACTTCCGCAAGAAGTCAGGCAGACACGGCACAAGTTGCTGCCTCGCAAAGGCCACCGGCGCTGTCACGCGCAGGAAGCCTCGCGGCGCCCCGGCAAGGTCACGGACATTGGCGTACCCCGTTGCAATCTGCTCGAATGCGCCACGCATGGACTCCACCAGTTGCCGACCGGCGTCGGTCAAACTAGCGCTACGCGTGGTCCTTTGAACCAGGGCGATACCTGCCGCCTTCTCGAGATCCGTAATGTGCTGGCTCATGGAGGCTTTGCTAACGCCGAGACGCGCGGCGGCTTTACTAAAGCTGCCCTGCTGCTGCAGTACGACGAGCCAATGTAGGTGCTCCCAAAGTTCCTCAACCTGCTCTTTACGCATCATGAACCTCTCTAATCAGCACATGTAGTCGACCGTGTTTCACATCTATAGCATGGCAGCAGATCAAAATCCTGAACAGTAAGTTCGCTCTCGAGCGACTACCCGGGCGGCGACTCGGTCCATACACTCCAACCATCGATAACGCGACGGGCAATTCCGCCCCGCCCAGTACTGACAGGAGACGCCCATGACTGCGCCCTACACCAACCCTTCCGAGGTGATTCATTACGTTTCCGGCGAGCCGTATGAAGGCAATGGCAAGCGCGCTCAGGCGGTGTTCAATCCCGCCACTGGCGCAGTAGCACGCCAAGTTCGCCTGGGCACGGCCGAGGACGTCGACGCCGCTGTGGCCTCGGCGGTAGCTGCATTTCCCAAGTGGGCGGACACACCCCCCATTCGCCGAGCGCGGGTGATGCTAAAGTTCCTGGAACTGATGAACCAACGTAAGGACGAGCTTGCGGCGATCATCACAGCCGAGCACGGCAAGGTACTGAGCGATGCAGCAGGCGAAGTCAGCCGTGGCATCGACATCATCGAATTCGCCTGCGGCGTGCCTCAACTGCTGAAGGGCGACTTCACTGATCAGGTGTCGACGGGCATGGACAACTGGACGCTGCGCCAGCCCCTCGGCGTTGTCGCGGGTATCACGCCGTTCAACTTCCCATGCATGGTGCCGTGCTGGATGTTCCCGGTCGCCATCGCCACAGGAAATTGCTTCATTCTGAAGCCCAGCGAGCGCGACCCATCGGCATCGCTCTTCATGGCTCGCCTCCTTAAGGAAGCGGGACTTCCCGACGGCGTGTTCAACGTCATTCAGGGGGACAAGACGGTTGTCGATGCACTGTTGCACCACGATGACGTGAAGGCCGTGAGCTTCGTTGGCTCGACCCCTATCGCCAACTATATCTACGAAACGGGCGCAAAGCTGGGCAAGCGCATCCAGGCGCTGGGCGGTGCGAAGAACCACATGGTGGTGATGCCCGATGCGGACATTGATCAGGCCGTGGATGGATTGATCGGCGCTGCATATGGCTCCGCTGGCGAACGCTGCATGGCCATCTCCGTGGCAGTGCTCGTGGGCGACGTAGCCGACAAGATCATGCCAAAGCTCGAAGCCAGAGCACGCGAACTCGTTATCAAGAACGGCATGGAGGCCGACGCGGAAATGGGCCCAGTCGTCACGGGCCAAGCACTCGAACGCATTGAAAACTACATTGCGCTGGGAGTTGAAGAGGGCGCCACGCTTCTCGTCGACGGACGGAACTACAAGGTTCCTGGCCACGAGCAAGGATTCTTTACGGGCGGGACACTGTTTGACAATGTCACTCCCGAGATGCGCATCTACAAGGAAGAGATCTTCGGCCCGGTTCTTGGCTGCGTGCGTGTCGACGACTTCGCCCAGGCCGTGAAGCTCATCAACGGCCATGAGTTCGGCAACGGTGTCGCCTGTTACACCCGCGACGGTCAAGTCGCACGCGAGTTTGCCCGACGCATCGAAGTGGGCATGGTGGGAATCAACGTGCCAATTCCTGTCCCGATGGCTTGGCATGGCTTCGGCGGCTGGAAGCGCTCGCTGTTTGGCGACATGCATGCCTATGGCGAAGAAGGCGTGCGCTTCTACACCCGTCAGAAGAGCATCATGCAACGCTGGCCCAACGACACGGCGCGTGGGGCTGAGTTCGCGATGCCTACAGCAAAGTGACTGTGTGATGGGAGTGGGGCCGAGCGAAAAGCCACCAAGCCCCGCTCAGCTCAAAGTCTGACGCCTGGAGCTAAAAAACGTACCATTCAGGCCATGGCTATTTTGGGACGAAGGCGGATCACTGAAGTAGCGTTGAACGGCAATCTCGACAGAGGCTCATGCGCTGCACATGCATTCAGTAGACACTTTCGCAATTGAGGCAGGAACCGAAACCCTGGCCGCAGACCGTATTTCGGCGAACGGAAAAACGCAGTGCTTGTTCCTTCATGGCGCCGGTAGCAGCAGTCGTGCGCGTTGGTTGCATTTGCGCCTTGCGCTTGCGAAGCAAGGTGTTGGCTCCGTTGCCATCGATTTTTCGGGACACGGTGACAGTAGCGCCAGAACTCCTGGCTCGCTTGCAAAGCGATACTCGGAAGCTTGCCACGCGTTAGGCTATGTTGACGCCGATGAGCCGCGCGTGGTTGTCGGTGTGAGCATGAGCGGTGAGATTGCGGTGCGTCTTGCGGTGCAAGCGTCGCATAGAATTTCGGGACTTGTCACCATTGTCGGCGCCGCGTACGACCCTGCGGCATTCGATGTCGCCTTTGGCCCTAGATTCACCGAGATTCTGCGCAACCATGAGAGTTGGCGAAGATCCGAGATCTTCTCGGCGATCCAATCCTTCGCTGGCCGCGTTACCGTCATTCAGGCTAGTGAAGACGACGTGGTACCAGCAGCCATTGGGGGCGATCTCGTTCGCAACGCGGTTCACGCCGAGCACGTCGAACAATTGGTCTTGACCGGCGTAGGTCATGCCGTCAGCGGTGTACTTGATTCCAACGTCGGTTTGATTGACGACGTCGCTAGCGCGATTGCACGTGCTGCTCACACGAGCGCAGAGCCGGCCGTGCTAGCGCCGCGCCAGGCATGTCGGAACGTGGCGGCCATTGAGACACCAGAGTGAATGACTGAGTGTTGAAGCGCTACCGACAATCCACCTCAGACGCTTGATGTCCCAGAAGAGTCTGTAGCTGCCTCTGGCGCAAGACGCCCCCGCACGCGAATAGGCCAGATGGCAGCGACCGTAGTGAAGCGGACGAACAAGGCATAGCGTCTGCCACACGGCAGCCGAAATGCGGCGAAATCAACTTGAGCCTGCCGTCCGGGCGGCGTCTCGAAACGCACGACTGGCTGGGAGACGGCACTTGTGCGAACTCCTCGCACGAAGTCCTTGACCTGCGAATAGCCGCCCTGGTAGCCGGCAGCGCAAATCTCCTCGAACAGCCGCATCGCGGTCAACCTAGGATATTCAGCCAGGCGCGCCGTGATGATGCCGCGAAACTCTTCGATCTTGTGCGGCACGGACGGGCGGCATCTGTACCGCAGTGACTCGTTATCCCGTGAGCGATCGAGTTGCCCTATGTCGATCCATTAGTGGAGGGTGCGCAGACTCGCGTCCAGTCGCCGCGCGATCTCCTTTGTGGACAGACCTTGCTCCAGATAGCGACGTGGCAAACCGCATTACCCCCTCCCGTACATGGGCGTATCCAAGTCTCCTTCGGAGCTGTCACCTTGCCAGAGTGTGCGAATTTTGAGCAGGCGCGACCACTGCCCAGCCAATTTTGCTCCACGAACTCTTGTCCGCGCGAAGAAACCCTCGGACGCGCCCTCCTTGGCAGCCTTGTTCCGAGGTGCCTCGAGTTTGTTCACGTCGCCCCCCCAATGCTCGCGAATGAGTTCACGCACGTCCTTGTTGCCTAATTCATCGCCAGTGGGCATCGCATTTTGCGCAGGCACCTTTGGTGCCGGCTCGCCGCCCTTGCCAGTGATCTTTCGATAGATCTCGTCCGGCACATCCAAGGTCTCCGCCTTGGCGTACTCTGCAAATGGCTCGTCGGGTTCGATCTGCCCTGCTATCCGGACGATCGAATCGGAAAGCTGCTTGGATGACGGCAGCGCAACGTACGCGCGTTTGCGAACTTGCTCTTCGACGAATGGCAACCACAGCTTGATGGCGAAATCCCGCTTGTATGTTCTCCGTTCCACAGCTTGACGGTCAGGGTAATGATGGCGGTAACGCCCATGGTCGACCCACCGATATGCCGTTGACCGCGTCATAGGTCAGGCTTTCGATGGTGCCGAAACGGGCGATGTTCTTCGCTTGGGCGTACGTGAAGTTCCCCTTGCGAACCAAGTTCTCGGCTTCTTTGGGGTTCTTTACGCCCGGGACCTGCCCCTTACGGATCCGCTCCTGCATCTCGACGAGCGCTTCGGGGTATGTATCCGAAGCGACTTCGATCTGCATGGGCTTGCCGTCGGTGGTGTACCGGAAGCGGTCACCGTCGAAACACTCTTCAATGCATCTCTTACCCGTTGCGCAGTATTTGGTCTGGATGACACTCCCGTCCACGATCCCATCAGGACCGTCCTTCGCGTTGTTGCCACCCACCAGTTGAGCGTCTCGGCCCGTTAGACGGTCATAGAGGTCATTTGCACGCTCCGCGGCAAAACCGTGCCCCTACCTGGCGCCAAACGGGACGTTGTCGGCGTAATTCCCCGCGGAGTGATGTCCGCCGGCGGCCGTACCGCCGTGATTGCGGCTGTTATCGTCACCCTCGCCGTCAAAGCTCGGAATCAAATTATCGAACCTACCCATTGTTCTTCTCGCCGATGCGGAGTACCCGCCACGCAACATGGCGGAGGTACATTGCACGAGAAATCGGCGGAACAAGGGCGATGCTTGAGGGCGGGGACGCAGGTGGGATCGCCCGGACCGCCCGTTTGCCCTCACACCCAACCACCCGCGCAAAATGTGTGCGTAGCGGCGCGATGGCGAAGCCCTACCCCTACCTTGAGCCGGTAAGTCCTGAGAACGTCTGCTTTTGGGAAGTTTCGACGCCCGCTCAGGGTCGACTATGGTCCTCCTCGATCAGCTTATCGGATAACCACAATGGCCCGGCACTTACAGCACGTTTGAAACAATCGCTACCAATCGACGTGGTCAAGGCGTTGCACTTCTTGACTGGAGTGGCTCGTTCGACTCGGTCCGAATCGTGGCCTTGGAGGACGATGACTTGCGCCCGCTCATCATCGACATAAATGAGGTCGCAACGCTCGCGATCCAGCCTGTCCCCGCCACCGTACGTTTCTCCAGCGTCCTTTTTGGACCGCCAGGACGGTCGCTTCGCGTGCGCCGATTTCGTCTCTTCACAAGAGCTTAATTTACTAGTAAGAACATAGTCTGCTAGCAAGGACTTCGTTTGCACTGCTCAGTGCGGCCCTCCCCGACTCCCCTATACTGCATCCGTCCCTTCACGGAAGCATGAACTATGGAATTCGCTCCTGGCATTAGCCAGCTTGCGGGGCTGCTGGCCGACCCGGGTCGCGCTGCGATGCTATGGGCGCTGATGGACGGCAGCGCCCGGCCCGCCGGCGAACTGGCGTTGATCGCCGGATTGTCCGCGTCATCGACCAGCGGACACCTGACCCGCCTCTCCGAAGGCGGTTTGCTGGTGGTGGAAACTCGCGGGCGCAATCGCTACTATCGGCTTGCCACGCCGGAAATTGGCGTGGCCATCGAGGCGCTGGCCACCGCGTCGCTGGCCAGCCAGCCGCCGCGCATGCGTGCCGTGCCCGTTTCGCGCACCACGCCGCCTGCGCTGAAGCAGGCACGAACTTGCTACGACCATTTGGCCGGGGAACTTGCTGTGGGGCTTTTCGAACGAATGTCGCAGGCGGGCTGGATCGCCGTGGACGGCACGCGGGTCGACCTGACCGGAGATGGCACGCAGGCCATGGGGCAGTTGGGGATCGACGTGGATGCGGCGCGGCGCAAGCGGCGGCAGTTCGCCTGCACGTGCCCCGACTGGAGCGAGCGCAAGCCGCATCTGGGCGGGGCGCTCGGGGCCGCGATGCTGCAGGCGATGCTGGCGCGCGGCTGGATAGAACCTACAAGCACGTCGCGCGCGCTGCGCGTGACACCGCGTGGGCAAAATGAAATCGGAAAGGTAGCGGCAGGAGAGAACAGATGGCGATAGAACTGGAAGACGATGCGCAGGACGCCGTAAGCCGGCTGTTCGCGCTGATCAACCTGGGCGACACGCAACAGACCACACGGCAGCTCACGCTCCTAGAGGAAGCCCTGGAAGACGCCGAGGAAGACGACGTCGATGCGGAGGCATTGCTCTCTCAGATCAAGGAGATCATCGACTGGGAATCAGGCTTCTATGTCGACTGGAAGGACGTGGAGTCCTTCATCGGCTGCCTGAACCAGTTATGCGAGCGTATCGATCTCGAGATCGACTGGGGCACCGACGATACCGAGGATGAGGATTTCCTCGAAGGCACCAGCGTGCCCGAACTCATGGAGCTGGCGGCCGATCAGCTCCGCGTGGCGGGCTACACGCTCTGGAACTGGGATACGGGCGGCGATGCCTATGCCGGCTGGATCACGCGCAGCGAGGACGACGACGAAATGCTGGAAATCGCCGACACGCTGGGCTTCGACGCCCGCAGCGGCGACCAGCCTTTCTGACGCTCAGTCGAGGGTGATGACGGTGGGCTCGCCATCGTCATCGTTCTGATCTTCCGCGCGCTCCTCAATGCGCGTTGCGGCCGTCACGCGCACTCCGGGCCGACGCGTTTCCGGCACACCCAGCGTTTCCTCGAGCGCATCCAGAAATGCGCGCACGCTGGCCGGCATCAGCTTGCGGGCGGGCATCAGCACATAGACCTTCAGCGGGGACGATGCGTAGCCAGGCAGCACGCGCACGAGCTTGCCCTCCACAAGTGCCTCGCGCACAAATCGCGGCGACAGGCGCGTCACGCCCAGGCCATCCACCGCGGCATTAAACCGGACTTCCGCGTTGTGCGTGCAGATGCGGGGTTCCACATCCATGGCGAAGGTTTCCACCCCATCGCGCAGGAATTCCCAACGCGTATCGTCAAGATTGCCGACCGTGGGCCAGCCCTGCAAATCCTGCGGCGTGCGCGGCAGTCCGCGCTCGCGAATCAGGGACGGCGCGGCATAGAACGCGCGTTCGATCAGCACCACCCGCTTGCTGGCAAACGAGCTATCGCTCAACCCCGTGTCTGTCATGACGAAGGCCAGGTCGTAGCCGTGGCGGATCAGGTCTGGCTGGTCCCAGCTCACATCGAGTTGCACGCGCAGCGAGGGATGCAGCTTGAGCAGCCGGTTCACCGTCGGCGAAAGGTGCTGCGAACCGACTTCATAGGGTGTGGCGATGCGGATCGTGCCGCTGACCTCTTCGCTGACGGACGCCGCTTCCGCGCTGATCTCGCGCAGTTCGCCGAACAGTGGCGCCACGCGATCATATAGTTGCTGGCCGCGCTGAGTGACGCGCACCCGACGCGTGGTCCGCTCGAACAATCGCACGCCGAGTTGCCCTTCCAGCCGCGCCACCGCGGCGCTCGCCGATGACTTCGGGACTTCGGCCAGTTCGGCCCCCTGTGTGAAGCCGCCCCCTTCCACCACGCGGCAGAAGATTTCCCAGTCCTTCCAGTCGATCGATTTCATTGCGCACCTTGTTCACGCGAATACCGGGAAAACCCTTACCCGATGGGGCGCGATTGTCCCACACCACGAACAATGATGGAGTCCATGCTCTCAGTGTGGGTATTACGGGAGTATGACAGGGTCAGTTTTTTTGGTGCGAATCGGATGCAGTGGCGTCTGAAGTGGCCTTGGCGCGCTGCGGCAGCCCCAGCGCCTGCTCGCTGAACACGTCAGTCGATTCAACGATTGGCGCTCGGCCTCGACGGACATGCCGAGGCCGTCATCATCGTCGCGGCCCGCGCCGGGCTCCATGCCATCGAAGAAGCAGGACAGGTCACTTCCCAGCCCGCAGCCCCGCTCTAGGCCCGTGGTCTATGGGTTGCGTTCCGCGAGCGCTTCGAGCAGCGCTTGAGACGGCACGAAGAACAGGCTGCCGGTGACTGCCTTGCTGTAGTCGAGCAGCCTGTCGTAGTTGCCCGGCGGACGCCCGACGAACATGTTCTCGAGCATCTGCTCGATTGGCGCGGGCGAGCGCGCGTAGCCGATGAAATAGGTGCCAAACTCGCCCTTGCCGGGCGAGCCAAACGGCATGTTGTCACGCAGGATCTTCACTTCCTTGCCGTCCTCTTCCAGCGTCGTCAGCGAGCTGTGCGAGCACGTCGGCTTGACCGACTCATCGAGTTCGATGTCGGACAACTTGGTCCGCCCGATGATGCGCTCCTGCGCCTCGACGGAAAGCTCGTTCCAGCCGGTCATGTCATGCAGGTACTTCTGCACGATCACGTAGCTGCCGCCTGCGAACGATGGGTCCTCGTCACCGATGATCGTGAAATCCACGGCTTCGCGGTCCACTGGATTCTCAGTGCCGTCAACAAAGCCCACCATGCTGCGCATGTCGAAGTAGCGGAAGCCATGCACTTCGTCGACCACGGTCACCGCCGCGCCGAGCCGGCCGATCAACTGAGTCGCGAGTTCAAAGCACAGATCCATATGTTCCGCGCGGATATGCAGCAGCAGATCGCCCCGTGTGGCCACGGCGCGTCGATCGCCGGCGCCGAACTCGCGGAATGCATGTAGCGATGCGGGACGCGGGCCCCCGAACAGTGCATCCCAGGCGTTGGTGCCAAAGCCGCAGACACATGACAGGTTGCCGCCCGGCACACGTTTGCCGACGGACCGCACGAGCGCTGCGACATCCGCGCACCAGGCGCGCACGGTCGCGGCGTGCTCGGCACCGGGCGTCAGCGTCGCGACGATGAAGATCGCGCTGCGGGTAATAGGTTGATAGACGGCCTGGGGTTCGATCGGGTCGTTTGGCATGGGGAGTGAGTATGGTTATAGCTTCAGACGCTGACTGCGCCAGACAGTCTTCAAGACTAGAACACGTGCACTAGTTGGGAAAGCCACACCTTGGCATGGGTTTCCGGGACCACGACCATGTTCCGTACCCCATCGTATACGGCACTCAAGCCTTGGCGCAACGCGAAGTCACAACGCGAAGTCACAAGGTCGTTCCCTCGAGGCTCCCTCTACGTCGCGACGCCCACGAACTCACCCGCTGCCTCCAGCAACCATTCGCGCAGGTGCCCCATCGCATCGCTCATTGGCTGGTTGTCGGGCACCACGAGGTAGTACGCACTCGTCGCGCGCAGTGATCGCGCCACGGGTGTCACCAGCAGCCCGCGCGTCAGGTACTCCTCCACCAGGAAACGCGGCACCAGCCCGATGCCAAGCCCCGCGCGCGCCGCGCTGATGACCATGCTGTGGTGGTCATAGCGCGCGCCGCGCAACGCATTGACATCGTCAATGCCGGCGGCCTCCATCCATTGCTTCCAGCCGAAGCTGCGCGTGACCAGGTGCAGCAGCGGCGATCGCGCGATGTCGTTGACGCTGACCCGCTTCTTGCCGCCAAAAAAGTCTGGATGGCAGACGGCCACCGACTCCTCGCCGAACATCCGGTCCACCCGCGCGCCCGGATAGACCGCCTCGCCGAAGTGGATCGCCGCGTCGTACGGCGTGCCCTCGAACAGGAAGACATCCGACTGCGCGCGGATGTTGACGATGACCTGCGGGTGGCGGGCATAGAAACCCGGCAGCCGTGGAATCAGCCACTCGACGGCCAGCGTTGGCACGCACGCCAGTTCCACCGTGCCACCCACACCTTCGTGCGCCATGATGTCCAGCGTGTCGCGCTGCAGCTTGCGCAGCATCTCGCGCACCTGGCGGCTGTAGAGCACCCCCGCCGCCGTCAGCGTGATGCGCTGATTGGCCCGGTGAAAAAGCTGCACGCCAAGCAGGCTTTCCAGCGAGGCGATCTGGCGCGATACCGCGCTCTCCGTGATGTACAGGTCCGCCGCCGCGCGCCGCAGATTCAGATGCAGCGCCGCCGCGTCGAAGGCACGCAGGTTGGACAGACTCGGAAGACGTTGGCGCATGAGGCGGGGACGGACTTGTTGACTAAAAGTCATCATCCTATACCGAAATCTCGCTTGAAACCGTCAGCTTGATGAGGAACGATTCGAACTCGCACCGCCGCGCCCCCTCTTAACGCGGCACCCCAGAACGAACAAAGACAAGCAGGACAGGGAGACAACATGAAGCGTTTGATCAGCGCCCTCGCAGCTGCCGGCCTCGCATTCGGCGCGGCTGTTCCCGGCATCGCCGCCGCCCAGGAATTCCCGGCCAAACCCGTACGCATCATCGTGCCGTATCCACCGGGCGGCACCACCGACATGGTGGCGCGCCTGATCGGCGACCAGCTCGCGATCCAGTGGAAGCAAACCGTCCTCGTCGACAACCGTCCGGGCGCGGGCGGCATCGTCGGCACCGGCACGGCGGCCAAGTCCCCGGCCGACGGGTACACGCTGCTGATGGGCTCGGTGGGCGAGTTCGGCATCAATCCGACGCTGTACAAGAAGCTGCCCTACGACGCCGGCGCCGACTTCGTGCCGGTGACGATGGTCGCCAAGGTGCCGAACGTGGTCGTGGTGTCACCGGCCTTCGCCGAGCGCGCCCATGTGCAGACGCTGGGCGAACTGATCGCCTATCTGAAGGCGCATCCGAAACACGTGAACATGGCATCGGCCGGCAATGGCACCTCCACGCACCTCGCGGGCGAACTGTTCCAGCGCATGACTGGCACGGAGATGAGCCACGTCGCCTACAAGGGCAGCAGCCCGGCCATCGCCGACCTGATGGGCGGCAGCGTCGACGTGATGTTCGACAACCTGCCGGCTTCGCTGCCGTTCATCCGTTCGGGCAAGCTCAAGGCGCTGGCGGTGACCACGCCGGCACGCTCGTCGGCGTTGCCCAATGTGCCAACCGTCGCCGCCGCCGGCCCGGTGCCAGGCTTCGACGCCAGCCCGTGGTTCGGTCTGCTCGCACCGCGTGGTACCTCTGCAGCCGTGGCGCAGAAGATTAGCCAGGACCTGACGCGCGTGCTCGGCGAGCCCGCCGTGCAGGCCAAGATGCGCGAACTCGGCGCCGAACCGGCACCGAGCACGCCCGATGCCTTCGCCGAGGTTCTGAAGAAGGATCGCCAGAAGTGGGGCGACATCGTCCGACTGTCCGGCGCCTCGGTGGACTGAAAACCACCTACGTTATTCCAACTGCCTTTCCGCGCGTCCCCGCGCGGCATCTCATCATGATTTCCAACGTCACCTCGCTCGTATCCCTTAGCCTCGGCACCGAAGCCGCCACGCGGCTCTCGCAACTGGTGGCCACACCCACGCTGCCGACCGGCAAGCTGGGTCACCCCACGCGCGCCGAGATCGCTCATGCGCTGAACCTGGTGCTGTTCGCCGGCATCCTGGATCGCGTGCCCACCGGCAAGGCCTACACGGAGGATGTAGCGGCCGCGGGCGGCAAGGTGCACTTCGACCACGGCGCGCTGCGCACCGTGCGCTGGCAGGAGAACGGCGCGTTGCCCGCAGGCGAGGCAGCCTTCACGCGTATCCTGCGCCCGCTCGGCTACCGCCTCAATGGCACGTATCCGCTCGACCGCATCGGCATGACGGGCCGCTCGTATGCCCACGCCGATGCGCCGGAGGAAATCGCGCAGTTCTTCCTCAGCGAATTCCATCCCGAGCGCTATAGCGAGGAATTCCAGCAAGCCGTGAGCCACGTCGTCGGCAACTCCGTCGATCCGCTCACGCCGCGCGCGCAGTCGCTACTGTGGGAACTGGAACGTGACGGCGCGCTGCCGCTGGCCGATGCCGGGGAGCTGATCGACCTGCTGGCCGGCTGCTTCGAGCGTCAGCACGCCACACCGCATCTGAACGACTACGAACGCCTGCTGGCCGAGTCGTCCGAGATGGCGTGGATCGCCACCGAAGGGAATGCATTCAACCACGCCACCGACCGCGTGGAGGACGTCTTCGCGGTATCGGACGAACAGAAGCGTGTGGGCCGCCCCATGAAGGAGAAGGTCGAGGTGTCGCAAAGCGGCCGCGTGAAGCAGACCGCGTTCCGCGCCGATCCGGTTCGCCGCGCGTTCGTTGGCGCCAGCGGTGACGAGGTGGTGCGCGAGGTACCGGGTTCGTTCTACGAGTTCATCACGCGCGATCGCTACGTCGACGAGGCACAGGCCATCACGCGCACGGACCTGGGCTTCGACGCCGGCAATGCGCAGGGCATCTTCAAGATGACCGCCGCGGCCTGCTGAAGCACGACGTCCGCAACCACGAGCGCGCCATGACCGCCTACCCCTTCGTTCCCGCGCTACGCGAGCCGCAAGGCTCGCCGATCCGCGAGCTGTTCAAGTATCTCTCCGACCCGGAGATGATCTCGTTCGCTGGCGGCTATCCGTCCGCCGCGTTGTTCGACGTGGAAGGCATCGGCGCGGCATCCGCGCAGGCATTGCGTGAACGTCCTGCCGAGTGCCTGCAGTACGGTGCGACGGAGGGCACGCCTGCGCTGCGCCAGGCGCTGGCGGCCCTGATGGCGGAGCGTGGCGCGGCCGTCGCCCTGGACGAACTGCTGGTCACCAGCGGCTCGCAGCAGGGCTTCGATTTTCTCGTGCGCGCGCTGGTGGAGCCGGGCAGCCTTGTGCTGGTGGAAGAACCCACCTACTCGGCCACGCTGCAGGCACTGCGGCTGGCCGGCGCTGACGTGCGCGGCGTGCCGTCTGACCATGACGGCATGAACGTCGACGCACTGGAGGCGATGCTCGCGGACGCGCCGGCACGTCCGCGCATGATCTACACGGTGCCGACCTTCGCCAATCCAACCGGCGCCACGCTGTCACCCGCGCGCCGGCTTCAATTGCTGGAACTGGTGGCACAGCACGGGATCGTGCTGGTCGAGGACGATCCTTACGGCGCGCTGTGCTTCGACGGTCCGCCGCCGCCGTCGCTGCTCGCGCTTTGCAATCAGGTACCCGGCGCGCGCCCGTGGCTCGTGCATCTCGCGAGCCTGTCGAAGACGCTGGCGCCAGGACTGCGGCTGGGCTGGATGGTGGCCGCGCCGGAGATCGTGCGCCGCGCGGTGATCGCCAAGCAGGTGTCGGACCTGTGCACGCCGCCATGGCTGCAACTGACCGCCGCGCACTACCTTCAGGCCGGAAACCTGCCCGCGCAGGTCGGGCGGGAAGTGGCGGTCTACCGCGACAAGCGCGATCGGCTGACGACGGCGTTGCGCCAGGCGTTCGGCACGCGCATCCGGTTTGCGGATCCCGCCGGTGGCATGTTCCTGTGGGTATCCGTGGATGGCATCGACGACGCGGCGGCGCTGCTGCCCCATGCCATCGCAGAGAAAGTGCTGTTCGTGCCGGGTGCCGGCTTTTATGCAGAGCGTCGCGCGCGCCCCGCGTTCCGGCTGTCGTTCGTGGGCGCCGATCCGGCGCAGATCGAGGAAGGCGTGGCGCGGCTTGCCCGGGCCGCGGCGCGTGCCGGGGTATCCGTCATCAATCCGGCCTGAGCCAGGCGCTCAGATATCGAGCGTGCCGACGAAGCCGAACTCGACCGGCGTCTTCGCATAGAACAGGCGGATGTCTTCGTGACGCAGGCGCTCCAGCAGCGCCTCCACCTCTTCGACCGTGGCAACCACAGTCACCTCTTCCGGCCGATCGGCAAGTTCAATGAAGTGCCAGGAGTGGAAGCGATGGTCGTGCCCGATTCCCTCCGCCGCCACCGTGTGCGTGGCGCCGCGAATCTGCATCTCCCGCATCACCTGCATCAGCCAGTGCGATAGCTGCTTGCCGTGATAGCGCCGACCTTCCTGGGTGTAGAAGGTGAGTTGATAGCCCTGCATGACATCTCCCTGCGGGTCCGGATTGGCCAGAAGCTGGAGCCCCCCACGTGGCAGTTTCATCGTATGCCAGGTGACTGCAATGGTCCAAGACCAGCCGCTGGGCCGCGAGCGCCCGACACCCCCTGGGAAACCCAGTGTTGAGAATGGCTCTCATTCTGAGTTAGGATGCCGCCATCGCCCCTTGCGGGGCTCATTGCCGGAGAAGTTCATGCAGAAGATTGCCGCTTTCCTCGTTGCCGGAGTGTTCTCGACCGCCGCTTTCGCCGGCGCCAACTGCGCCAAGCACCCGAAATCCGAATGGATGCCGGAAGCCGATGCCAAGGCCAAGATCCAGGAACAGGGCTACAACATCAAGAAGTTCAAGGTGGACGGCAATTGCTACGAGATCTACGGCACGACCAAGGATGGCAAGAAGGCCGAGATCTACTTCGACACCAAGACGCTTGAAATCGTCAAATCGGAAATCGGCAGCTAAGCATGTCGGCGCCCGCGGACCGGACGAACGCCCCCGACACGATTCGCGTCTGGGACGTGGTCGTGCGCTTCACGCACTGGAGCGTGGCGGCCATCGTCTGCTTTGACCTCGTCCAGGACTCCGGAGACAAGGTGCACCGGACCCTCGGCTACATCGCCGCGGGGCTGGTGCTGTTCCGGGTCTTGTGGGGCTTCATCGGCAGCCAGCCTGCGCGTTTCCGCACATGGCTGCCACGTCCGTCCGCCATGCTGGCTTATGGCAAGGCACTGGTCGCCGGCCGCGCGCCGCGGTATGTCAGCCATACGCCGCTGGGCGCCGTCGCCATGCTGGCCATGTGGGCGCTGATCCTGGCGCTGGCGGTCACCGGCTGGATCTCGCGTCTCGATGCGTTCTGGGGCGAGGATTTGCCAGTCGACATCCATCGCTGGCTGGCGAACGGGCTGCTGGCGCTGGTGATCCTGCATGTGGCCGCGGCCATCGTCATGAGCATCAAGGGCCGCGAGAACCTCGTCGCTGCCATGATCACGGGGCGCAAGCCAGGTGATCCGCACCGCTAGCGGATTTATATGGCATAGTTGCCATCGTTTTACCCCGCGTGTATCGGGAGAGTCTGTGCCAGCCGCCCGGCCGACACAGCGCCGAAGGAGCAACCGCCCCGGAAACTCTCAGGCAAAAGGACCGGTACCCGCCATTGAACTCTGAAGAACCCCGGCTTGCACGTCAGCCGGCGGTACCGAAGGAGCAAGCGGCACGCGTATTGTTCGTGTGCCGCGAATCTCTCAGGTCAAGGACAGAGGGGGCGTCCGCAACCGCGCATGGTGCGCGGCGGACTGCCATCCCACGACGTCCTGAAAGACCTTCGACATGAAATCCATTGCAGTGATCGGCGGCGGCATCACCGGCGCCACGACGGCCTACGCCCTGGCCAAACGCGGGTTCTCCGTCACCCTGTTCGAACGGCACCGCTATGCGGCCATGGAAACCTCGTTCGCCAACGGCGGACAGCTCTCCGCCTCCAACGCGGAAGTCTGGACGCACTGGTCCACGCTGGCCAAGGGCCTGAAGTGGATGCTGCGCAATGACGCGCCGCTGCTCGTCAATCCGCGTCCGACCTGGCACAAGCTGAGCTGGTTCGCCGAGTTCATCGCATCGATCCCGCATTACCGCCGCAACACGGTGGAGACCACGCGGCTTGCCATTGCCGCGCGCCAGCACCTGTTTGCGTGGGCGGAGGCGGAGGGCATCGACTTCGACCTCAAGCGGCGCGGCATCCTGCATATCTATCGGGACAAGGCGGGCTTCGATCACGCAGGGCAAGTCTCGAAGCTGCTCACCGAAGGCGGACTCGAACGGCGCGCAGTGACCCCGGACGAGATGCGAAGCATCGAGCCGACGCTGGCAGGCGAGTACTACGGCGGCTACTACACCGAAAGCGACTCTACCGGCGACATCCACAAGTTCACCACCGGTATCGCTGCGGCGGCGCGCAGACTGGGCGTGCAGATGCTCTACAACCAGGACGTGAGCGCCGTGTCGACCAGCGGCCGGCGAGTAACGATCGTCTCGGCTGACGATGGCCAGACGACATCACGCGAATTCGACGCCGTGGTCGTCTGCGCCGGCGTTGCCAGCCGCGAATTCGCGCGCCAACTCGGAGACCGCGTGAACATCTACCCGGTCAAGGGCTATTCGATCACGGTCAACCTCAACGACGCCGAAAGCCAGGCCTCGGCGCCCACGGTCAGCCTGCTCGACGACGAAACCAAGCTTGTCACCAGCCGTCTGGGCGTGGACCGATTCCGCATAGCCGGCACCGCAGAGTTCAATGGCGTCGACCGCGACATCCGCGCCGATCGCATCCGTCCGCTGATCGACTGGGTCCATGCTTGCTTCCCCGGCGTCAGCACCCGCAGCGTGGTGCCCTGGGCGGGGTTGCGACCGATGATGCCAAACATGATGCCGCGCGTCGGTCGGGGCCATGCCGCTAACGTGTTCTACAACACAGGGCATGGGCATCTGGGCTGGACGCTGTCCGCCGTGACGGCCGAGATGGTGGGGGATGTCGTGCGCCACGCCGCTACGGAGCAGCAAGGGCGCGTGGGCGTTGGCGGATTGGTGGTGGGCAACGGCTGAGGGAAGCCTTTCTTTCCGGGCGTAGAAACGAAAAAAGCCCCGCTTGCGCGGGGCTTTTCGAATCTGGTGCCCAGAAGAGGACTCGGTCACCCATGCGCGACCCCGGGTTGCGCTTGCAAGCGCAACCTTTTCTCGTCCTCGCGAAAGGCCCTCAAGGGCCTTTCTTTCCGGGCGGAGAAACGAAAAAAGCCCCGCTTGCGCGGGGCTTTTCTGAATTTGGTGCCCAGAAGAGGACTCGAACCTCCACAGTGTTGCCACCGCTAGGACCTGAACCTAGTGCGTCTACCAATTCCGCCATCTGGGCTTCGTTTCGCTGCATTGCTGCTGCGATGCGAAGAAAGAGATTATGCTGAGCAAGACCATCTCTGTCAACACAAAATTCATCGATTCTTCAAAAAACTCTCCATACCGTCATGCCCGGTGTAGCTGGAAGTCGACTTTGGCCGGTCGCCCCTCGAGCGCCAGCATTGCGGTGGCCGGCGTCGTGCGGGCAACGACTTTCCCTGCCCGCATCACCACCAGCCGGGTCGCGCGCAGGCGGAGCGCCTCCACCGGGTCCCGCGCCTGCAGCAGCACCAGATCGGCGCGGCAGCCCGGCGAAATCCCATAGCCTTCGAGACCCAGGATACGTGCCGGCGTTTCTGTCACAGCGGTGAAACACGCGCGCATGGCGTCCAGCCCCGTCATCTGCGCGACATGCAGACCCATGTGGGCCACCTCGAGCATGTCGCCCGAGCCAAGGCTGTACCAGGGGTCCATCACACAGTCGTGACCGAAGGCCACAGGAATGCCGGCGGCAAGCATCTCGGGCACGCGCGTCATGCCGCGCCGCTTGGGATAGGTATCGTGCCGCCCCTGCAGCGTGATGTTGATCAGCGGATTGGCGATGGCCGATACGCCGGCCTCTCGCATCAGCGGCAGCAGCTTGGAGACGTAGTAGTTGTCCATCGAATGCATCGACGTCAGATGCGAACCCGTGACGCGTCCCTGCAAACCCAGCCGTACCGATTCGCTCGCCAGCGTCTCGATATGGCGCGACATCGGGTCGTCGCTTTCGTCGCAATGCATGTCCACGCGCAACCCGCGCTCGGCGGCTTCCTCGCAGAGCATCTTCACCGACGCCGCGCCGTCGGCCATCGTGCGCTCGAAATGCGGAATGCCGCCCACCACATCGACGCCAAGGTCCAGCGCACGGCGAAGGTTGTTGAGCGCATCCGGTGCGCGCAACAGACCGTCCTGCGGAAATGCCACGAGTTGCAGATCCAGGTAGGGCCTGACGCGCTCGCGCACGTGCAGCAACGCCTCCGTGGCCAGCAGGCGCGGATCGCACACATCCACGTGGGAACGGATCGCCAGCAGCCCTTTGGAGACGGCCCAGTCGCAATACGCCAGCGCGCGCTCGACGATGGCATCCTGCGTAAGCAGCGGCTTCAGTTCCCCCCACAGCGCGATGCCCTCGAGCAGCGTGCCGGACTGGTTCACGCGCGGCAGACCATATGACAGCGTGGAGTCCATATGGAAGTGCGCGTCGACGAACGGCGGCGAGACAAGCTGCCCAGCGGCGTCGATCTCCTCTCCCGCCGTTGCCGCGATCCGTGGCTCCACCGCCGCGATCCTGCCGTTGGCAATGCCGATATCGATATCGGTACGTCCGTCAGGCATATTGCAGTGGCGCAGGATGGTGTCGAACATGAGGCGTCCCTTGTGATCCCGATGGCGGTGACGTGGCAATGGTAGACGAAGACTGCATGGCAACTGCCACGCATGATGCTGGATCAGGCCAGCGAGGCTTTCTGATCCAGCCCGCAGCCACGCAGCAGCAACGCCACCAGGTGCTCGGTGGCGCGTTCGAAGTCCTCGGTGTCGAGCTGGCTGACGCCCAGTACGGCGCAGACCTGGGCATCGAAGTCCGCGTAGGTCTGCGTGGCGGCCCAGATCGTGAAGAAGAGGTGATAGGGGTCGACCCGGGCCATCTGACCGTCTTCAATCCATGAGCGAATCACCATGGCCTTGCGCGTCACCAGTTCGCGCAACGCTTCACGCAGCACGCCGCCGATCTCAGGGGCGCCGTGTAGCAACTCGTTGGCGAACACGCGCGACGCGTCCGGATGGCTGGCCGACAGCCGCATCTTGGCGCGGATGTACTGCTCCAGCGCCACGCGCGGCGCATGGTCGGCGCTGATGATATCGGTCTCGGATAGCCAGAGCTGCAACGTGTGCGCCAGCACGGCACGGTACAGCGCCTGCTTCGTCCGGAAGTAGTAGTGCAGGTTCGACTTCGGCATGCCGGCGTGCAGCGCGATGTCGGCCATCGTGGCCCCAGCGAACCCCGCGCGCGCGAACACGTGTTCCGCGGCGCGCAGGATCTGCGCCTCGTTCTCCTGCCGGATACGGCCTCCCGATTCGCGCACGGGTGGCGCAAGCGCCGGCGCGCCCATCATTTTGTGCCGTAGAGCCGGTCGCCGGCGTCACCGAGACCGGGCACGATATAGCCGTGCTCGTTAAGCTGCTCGTCGATGGCCGCCGTGACGATGCACACATCGGGATGCGCCGCCTGCAGCGCGCGCAATCCAGGCCGCGACGCAATCAGGCAGACATACTTCATGGTGGTCACCCCCGCTTCCTTGAGACGGTTCAAGGCGGCGATGGCCGAGTTGCCCGTGGCCAGCATCGGGTCGACGACGATCACCATCCGCTCGCCGATGTCCTCGGGCATCTTGAAGTAGTACTCGATCGGCTCCAGCGTCTCGGGGTCGCGGTACAGGCCGATATGACCCACGCGAGCAGCCGGCAGCAGTTCCAGCATCCCGTCGAGAAAGCCGTTGCCGGCACGGAGGATCGATACCAGACAGAGCTTCTTGCCGGACAGCACCGGCGACTGCATGGGCGCGATCGGCGTGCGGATCGAGATGATCTCCATCGCCAGGTCGCGCGTGGCCTCGTAGGTCAGGAGCTGGCTGATCTCCCGCACCAGGCGCCGGAAGTTGTCGGTGGTGGTGTCCTCGTTGCGCACGAGTGTGACCTTGTGCTGCACCAGTGGATGATTCACGACCATGACCGAAGGCGACGTGGCCTTATCGGGGTTGACATAGGTCTCCGCGGCCGCAGCCGCGGCTGGCAGATCGTTCATGGTGCGCTCCTTGAGTGACAAACTCTCGTGAAGTTCGGGCAAGGCGGCCCTTGGGCCCGCCACGCCTGGGGCTGCCAGCGAATCGTTTCCGTTGTCTGCTGTCTGTTAGCTGCTGCCTGCTTCCGTGCGTTCGATCCATGCGCGACGCGCTAGAACACCGTGCCGTCGCTCTGTATTGCGAACGGTGGCGGCCCGCCCGGTGGACGCCGCTGCGCCGCGACACGCCGCCCCGCCGCCCACG
>NZ_ANKP01000249.1:0-32691 GCF_000319775.1 Cupriavidus sp. HMR-1 | reverse complement strand
TTTGCGATGATTAGAGATGTCACCTCTGTTATCCCGTAGGCTCCCAGCTTCGCCGGGCGCCTACGGGAGGCAGCGATGCACGGACAGGGATTGGTGACCATGAGCATGCGCGAGGTTGACCGCATGAAGGTAGTCCAGGCGGTGGCCGAGGGCCATTTGACCCGCTGGCGGGCGGCTGAGCGTCTGGGTGTCAGTGCCAGGCATGTCAGGCGGCTCGTCCTGCGGCTCCTGGAGGACGGTCCTGCTGGACTGATATCGCGCAAGCGCGGACGTTCCAGCAACCGCCAACTGCCTCCGGGCCTGGAATCCCGTGTCCGTGGCCTGATTCGCGACAGCTACGCCGACTTCGGCCCGACGCTTGCCTGTGAGAAGCTGCGCGAGCGCCATGGCATCGATCTCTCGCCGGCCTGCGTGCGCCGAATCATGATCGACGCCGGCTTCTGGGTGCCCAGGAAGCTGCGCCCGCCCAAGGTCCACCAGCCGCGCAATCGCCGGGCCTGCCGGGGAGAACTGGTGCAGATCGACGGCAGCGATCACGCGTGGTTCGAGGATCGGGCGCCGGCCTGCACGCTGCTGGTCTACGTGGACGACGCGACCAGCCGCCTGATGCAGTTGCTGTTCGTGCCGACCGAATCGACGCTGGCGTACTTTACGGCGACGCGCGCCTATGTCGAGCGCCACGGCAAGCCGATGGCGTTCTACTCGGACAAGGCCGGCATCTTCCGTTCGAACCAGCGGCCATCGCCCGAGGAGCGCGGTTATACGCAGTTCGGGCGCGCGCTGTTCGAGCTGAACATCGACATCCTGTGCGCCAACTCCAGCCAGGCCAAGGGCCGCGTGGAGCGGATGAACGGCACGCTGCAGGACCGGCTGGTGAAGGAACTGCGGCTGCGGGAGATTTCCAGCATGGCGGCCGCCAACGCCTATGCGCAGAGCTTCATCGCCGACTTCAATGCGCGCTTCGGCAAGGTGCCGCGCAGCGACTTCGATGCGCACCGGGCGCTGCGCGACGACGAGGATCTGGCACGGATCTTCAGCTGGCGCGAATGGCGCAAGGTCTCGCAGAGCCTCACACTGCAGTACGACAAGACCATGTACCTGCTGGAGGACCGCCCGGAGCACCGTCGGCTGATCCACCGCTACATCGAGGTGGCCGAGTATCCGGACGGGGGGATCGAGCTGTGGGCCAATGGCGCGTCCCTGCCCTTCACCACGTATCACCGGTTCCCGGAGATCGACCAGGGGGCGATCGTCGAGAACAAGCGGCTCGGCCATGTGCTGGCGATCGCGGCGCGCGTGCAGGCGCTGCGCGATAACCGGCATCAGGCGGGGCCGTCGCGCACGCTCTCGGGCGAGCCGCCGCGCCCGGCCACGGTGCCCTTGAACGTCAAGCGGCAGCGGCTGATCAACCGGCTCGATCTGGAGCGCGCGATGGCTGCACATCAGAATGCGGACATTTTAACTTTGCCCACCGCGACGTCACCGCCCCACCCTGAGCAAAGCTCGGTCGCCTCAGGCCAGCGCCACCGCCCCACCATACCCCCAACAAAAACAGCCAATCCCGCACAAAAAGCACGTTCGGACTGACATTTCAATTTAGCGGAAGGCCGGACATTTCAACTTAGCCTAGACACTTCAGTCAGGTAGAGTGTAAGGGCTAAGTTGTAATGTCGTACCTCACAGCCTGATTTGATCGTGGCTTTCGGGCTTGCATGGAGCAAGAGCGCGTGCGAATTCAGGCTATCGATGCCAGATAGGTGTTGACGCTACTTCAAGTAGTGTATCTGACGCGCTCTGAAGAGCGTGGCCGCCGAACGGCCGCTCTGCGGTATTACAACGGACATCTGAACGGCCTAGCAAAGTAGCGATTGGACGACGCCTCATGACCGGTCTCTGATGCTGGCCGGAGCCCGGCAGGAACCTGGCCCACCGGCAGGAGCTGCTTGTGACAAATCTAAGTCCCAACCTGAGAACGCTTGTCCAGCAAGGGCTGGCGCAGAACTGACCGAAATCCCCCGGCGAGTTGACAGATTTACTGTCGCAACGGTGACACATTTAGTACGGTCTACGTCTCCGCCGCCCCAAGAATACGGCATTCGTCGTATGTACCTGAATCTTTCCGATTCGTAGAATCCGCTGGACGTAACCGGTCGCAGGAACGCCTGTGCGCGACCGGCGGAGCAGGAACGGCCACGCTCAGGCCGCTCCGACCAGAGACAGCGCCCGGAGTTCTCCGGGCCGCCCTAACCCCGGAATCTCATGTTCCCGATTATTTCTCACCGGCCCGCCAGTGTCCTTTGTGCCGTGGTCGTCTTCCTCGCGAGCGCCGGCCTTGCCGGTTGCAACGGCGGCGACTCTGGCAATGCTTCCCAGCCTGCAACCACAGCCACCACGCCATCCCCTGCAACGTATGCGGTGGGTGGCACGGCCAACGGCCTGACTGGCACCGGCCTGGTCCTGCAGAACAACGGGGGCGACGATATCGCCGTGGCGGCCAATGGCGCGTTCGCATTCGCAACGCCGGTGGCCAGCGGAGCGGCTTACGCGGTGACCGTGAAAACCCAGCCGAGCGCACCGCCTCAGACCTGTACGGTTAACAACGGCAGTGCCACCATGGGGAGTGCTGCAGTCAGCAGCGTCACCGTGCTCTGCTCGATCAGCAGCTATCCGGTGGGGGCTACGGTGAAAGGGCTGGACCTGAACGGCCTGAGCGGCAGCGGTCTGGTCCTGCAAAACAACGGCGCCGACGACATGCCGGTGGCCGCCGATGGCACGTTCAACTTCAAGACACCGGTGGCAAGCGGCGCGAACTATGCCGTGACGGTGAAAGCACAGCCTCACTGGAACTCCTGCTCGGTCGACAACGGCGGCGGCACCGTCACCACCAGCACCGTGACGGCGAGCGTGCTCTGCTTGGAAGGCTGGACGTTCGCGGGCTCCACGGCTGGCGGCGCAGCCGCCGCGTTCTTTCATCCGATTGACGTCGCGGTCGATGGTACCGGCAACGTGTATGTGGCCGACTACGGCAACCATCGCATCCGCAAGATATCGCCCTATGGTGCGGTCACGACGCTGGCCGGATCGGGAGTCGCCGGTTCGACAGATGGCACCGGCACAGCAGCGTCGTTCAATCTGCCTTCAGGCGTTGCCGTCGACGGCGCCGGCAATGTCTACGTGGCCGATACCTACAATCACCTGATTCGCAAGATCACCTCCGCAGGCGTCGTCTCGACGCTGGCAGGCTCGGGATCGAGCGGCTCCGCCGACGGGACGGGAAGCGCCGCATCCTTCTACTATCCGTCCGACATCGTCGTGGACGTTGCCGGCAACGTCTTTGTTGCCGATACCTACAATCACCTGGTCCGCATGGTTACACCCACCGGCGTCGTCACCACGCTGGCGGGCACCGGCACCGCAGGCTTTGCCGACGGTCCGGCCCAGGCTGCCGCATTCAATCGCCCCGCGGGTATTGCGGTGGACGCTGCCGGCAACATCTACGTGTCCGATCTGGGCAACGCCAGGATTCGCAAGATCTCGCCCGCGAACGTTGTCACAACGCTGGCTGGCTCCACAACACGCGGCTCCGCCGACGGCACGGGTGCGGCTGCCTCGTTCACCAGCCTGCTTCGCATCGCAACGGATGCTGCAGGGAACGTCTATGCGGTAGATGCCGGCAGCAACGCGGTTCGCAAGGTGACGCCTGCCGGCGTCGTCACAACACTTGTTCAGCCCTCCTTCTACGATTGGGCCTATAAGGTTCCGGCCTTGCTGGCTCAGCCCTTCGGCGTGGCGGTTGATGCCCGCGGGAACATCTTCGTGGCGGACACCAATAACGCCCTGATCCGCATGTTCACGGTCCCAGCGCCGTAATCCATCGTCCGCATACGCACGCCCCGGCAACAACCAGGGGCATGCGGGAAGATCGTCTCGCGACTGCCTGCCTTGCCATTGCAAGGCGCCTTCGCGGACAGCCCTCCCGCCATAGGAATGAATCCCCCCCTCTTGCTCCACATTGCGCGCGCGCCCCACCCCTTGGGAAGCGGGTTCGCGCACGGGCCGCGCGATCCAATGCGCTTCAGCCCACCGCCATGTCCTCCCCCAAGTACCGGCAAGCGGTTGGCCGCCCGTTGGCCCCCTCAGGCTCGCTCAACCTTACCGGCGCAAGGTTGAGCGACTGGCGCAGCGCTACCGGCAGGACCGCCCGTAGGGTCTTGTTTCTCGCAAATGGGGGCAACTCGGTCACCGGCAGTTGCCTCCCGGCCTGGCGTCGCGCATTCGCGGCCCGCTATTCACTGCGGACCTCAACGCGCTTTGCCAAGGAGCAGCGCAGTGACTTCGATGCCACCGGCCGCTGCACAGCGACGAGGACCTGGAGCAGATCTTCAACTGGCGCGTGTGGCGCAAGGTTTCGGCGAGTCTCACGCTGCAGTACGACAAGGTGAAGTACCTGCTAGAGGACCGGCCCGAACACCGGCGCCTGATTCACCGCCAAATTGAGGTGGCCGACTACCCGGACGGACACGTCGAGTTGTGGGCCGATGGCGCCCCCTGCCCTACACCCCCTACCACCGGCTCTCGGCGATCGATCAAGGCGCAATCGTGTAGAACAGGCGGCTGGGCAACGTGCTGGACATCGCGACCCAGGTGCGGGCGCTGCGCGACGACCGTCACCAGGCCGGCCGTTCACGGAAGCTGCTGGGCGAACCGCCGCGGCCGCACAACCCGCCGCTGCACGTGAAGCGGCAGCGGTTCCAATTCCAGTTTGGCTTCGCACACTCAAGGGGGGACGGTTCAGTTCAACCCATCGCCACACATTGAGTCTTTCCCACTGACATGCAGCGTAGTCCATTAACCTTGTTGGTGCCGGATCGTCGGCAAGCGCCGACCAGTTCAGACAGCACGGCTTGCGGCCTGTTCCAGACTAGCCCGCGCGATGACACGGTGGAACGGTGTGATTGCCGCGAGATATGTCCGTCCCAGCAAGTTATGGCAATGCACTACGGTCACCAGGACGAGCTCCCTGCCGCCTGCCGCACCCACGCGCAGCTGGATCGCGAGCCGGAAGTCGAGATGACGATCGTCCTCGCCCATCACCAGTTCCCCCGCACTCTTCGACCGCAGTGGAAAGAAACCGATCACCGGCCCTTGCGCCGCCGCAGCAATACCGACCGCACGAGACGATTTGACGCCTACTGTCGCCATTATCGTGTCCCGTACCCGCGTCAGCGCACGAATCCACCACGCCTGCCGCTCGAATCCAGCGCGCGCCAACACTTCGAGATCGTCGCTGGCCCCCGCCGGCAACTGAACCGCATACGCATCCAGCAGGTCCGCGCCCCTATAAAGCGGCGCCAGGACGCTGTCGGGTGGCGTGGGTATCGCATAGGCTTTATGGGCATCGATCATCAACCAATCTCTTCATGGTTTGGGTTTAGCGCGAGCCTGCGCTAAACATTGTTTCTCTGTGCCATCAGCACACCGCGAGCCAATCGCCCCGGGAACGATGGATGGATCTGCCACGCAGTTGTCATTGCCAGGACGCCGCGATCTACTTTGAAGAACCGAACCTGCTCGGTGCCAATCCAGGCTGGATGCCAAGCCGTGTCGACCTTGATGATGAGTCTGTCCTCATCCTCGACACGACACAAACCAGAATAAGCAATCATTGTCTCGAAAAGGGCCGCCGGATCGTTACTCAGGCGCTCTCTGGATGTGAGTATCGACATCATCCTATCGCGCTCGATGACGATATGGCCGAGTGGTTCGACACCGTATGTGTCCGCGCGCTCACCTGTATCCTCGAGCTCGACCTGAAAAGATAGAATCCTCCACCACCCGAATAACGGGTGGGCTTCGATGTCAGACATGGCCATCTCATCTCTCCTTGGTTTCGCCAACCTAACAGTCAGACACGGGCGATTGGCTTCACGCCATCAGGCGCAATTCACCTTTGGGCCATCTGGCCAACGCCTTGCCGGATACTGAGCCCAATCAGTGCGTCGTAAAGTTCCTGCTGTCCAGCCGGCAGCACCGGCAGCAGTGTGGCGCGTCGCTTCTCGATATCGAACAGGGATTCCACCAGCCACCCCACCAGATAGAGCGCAGCAAGGCAGCCTCCAGCCGTGGCGACGCTTCCCTGGCATACCAGGGGCTGGTCCACTAAATCGAGCCCTAGAGCTTGAAAGCCTCCGCGCGCATCCGGGTGCGTTGTCGCACGACCATCAGGAAGCAGTCCAAGTCGTTCAAGGATGAAGGCGCCTGCACAGATGGAGCCAATGAACTGTCGTGTGGGATCGAGTTGGAAGGATGGTAGGAAATCCGGATGAGCAAGCGCTGCAGGTATGCCCTGCTTGCCGCTGGTAAACAACACTGCATCGGCGTGATTGGCCTCAGAGAGAGAGCCATGTGCCGAAACCGACAGTCCGTTCGCCGATCGCACGATAGAACTAGGCGCCAGGATGCGCACGTTCCAGTCCTTGGTGTTGCGGCCCAAGATGTCCCACATTAGGAAGAGGTCGATATCGGTGAATTGGTCGAACGTGACCAGTGCGATTTCTTTCAAGGTGAACTCCCGGCGAAGCGCTGCTGTGCAAAATGCAGCGGCGGTCTATGCTAATGTTCGCAGCGTATCAACCCAGATCGCACCATACACAGCCTGTATGGCGCAGACATATGAGCAAACTGACTCGCGACCACTGGGTCTCGGCTGGCCTTGAGTCCCTGGACCAAGAAGGACACGCCGGCGTCTCGGCCGAAATCCTGGCTCGTCGGTTGAACGTAACCCGTGGTTCGTTCTATCACCACTTTCGCAATCGCGAAGACTTCGTGCGTACGTTGCTGGCCAAGTGGGAAGAGGACTACACGGAGCGGATGCTTGCCTATGCAGCGCAGGGACGCACCGCCCGCGAAACCTTGATGCGCTATTTGAGCATTGCCGCTGAGAAACAGCCGGGCCGGGAAGTTGCCATCCGAGCGTGGGCGCTGCACGATCCGTTGGTGGCCGAGTTTCAGCAACGCGTTGACGCAACGCGACTGGCTTTCGCGGTCAGAATGTGCCGTCGATGGGTTCGCTCGCCTAGCCATGCAGAACTAATCGGCCAGGCGGCTCACCTGTGCTTAATCGGTGGTCAGCAGGCAGGGCTGCGACGTGACGCCAGTCGCTTCAATAAGCTCATGCAGGATGCGTTTACCCTCTTCAAAGACACACTTCCACCGCGCGCCTGAGACCACGCTGCCGGCTTAACGGCAGATCCATCCATTGTCGTCAGACATTGTGATTGACATACAGGTCAGTTGGGGTCTAGGCGCACGATTCTGGTTATCTCGTCGCGCGGCGACGAGGATCTGGCGCGGATCTTCAGCTGGCGCGAATGGCGCAAGGTCTCGCAGAACCTGACGCCGCACGCAGTACGCCAAAGTGGTGGTCCTGCAGGAGGTCAAGGTGGCCGAGCATCCCGAAGTCCATGTCGAATTGTGGGTGGGCGGTGCTCCCCTGCCCTACACGACCTATGACCGATTCCCGGAGTCAGACCAGCGCGCGATCGCGGACAACAAGCGCCTGGGGCACGCGCTGGCGATCGCGGCCGAGGTGCAAGCACAGCACATCAACCGGCTCGGCCTGGAACGAGCGATGAAGTAGCGGCTACCGACCGCGGATTCAACCGGTCGATGCAACGGCTTGATGGAATCGACGGACCGCTAAGGTTCGACAACGGGCCTCTGAGCATCGGCCCCATCCTTAGCCTGCCAGCCTCCCCCAAGCGAGCGAAAGAGCGCGACGCTGGAGACCAGCTGACGTCGATGAATACTCTCGAGAGTGCGTTCGTTAGTGAGCGTCGTTGCCTCCACCACATTAACGTCGAGGTATGCCGCCGCTCCTTTCTTGTAGCGATCCGTCGCCTGCGCGAGCGCGCGTTGTGACGCCTGGACGGCGGCCTCCTGACTCGATGCAGCGTCCTTCAGGAGTCTCGTGGCCGCGTAGCTGTCCTCCACATCTTGCACCGCACTTAGCACGGTCTGCCGGTAGTCGGCTGCAGCAGCATCGAATTGCGCCTGGGCACTGTCCACGCCGGCTTGGCGCTTCCCTCCGTCGAAGATTGTCGCAGCCAGGGCAGGCCCCACCGCCCAGAACCGACCGGGGGCCGTAAGGAGTCCGGCCAAGCCTGAGCTCTCGACACCCCCGCTTAGATTGAGCATGAGACTCGGAAAGAACGCGGCCTTGGCAACGCCGATTTGGGAATTGGCCGCCGAAACACGACGCTCTACCGCGGCTATGTCCGGACGTCGCTTTAATAACTCGCTGGGAACTGCTGCAGGTATTTCAGGAAGTTGCGTTCCATAGGCGTCATGTGGTGCGATCGAAAACGTGCTGGCAGGCTCGCCCACCAGTGTTGCGAGCGCATGTTGCAGTTGGGTTCGCGCAAGGGTTAGGTCAGCCAATTGAGCTTTAGTACTGTCGCGCTGTGCCTGAGCCTGCGCAACGTCGCTCTCAGCCGCAATTCCGCCCTGATATCTGTTGGTGACCATCGCGAGCACCGAAGAATAGGCGTCCACAGTCTGCCGTAACAGCGATGCCTCGCGGTCAAGCGAGCGGATTGCGAAGTAATCCGTGGCGACTTCCGCCTGCAAGGTCAGCCGAACTGCGGCGACATCGTCCGCGCTTGCTTGCACCCGAGACGCTGCCGCATCGACAGTATTGCCGATTCGCCCAAATAGGTCAGGTTCCCAGGTCGCACTGAATCCAATAAGCCGGTCCGGCGTTGTCTTACCGGCCAGCGACCGGCCAACTACGTTTGCCGACACATGACTACTGGTAGCGCTAGCATTCGCGCCGGCTGTCGGAAAATACGCTGCGCGTGCAGCATCGGCCTGGGCCCGGGAATCCTGCAGCACAGCCATCGATTTCTTGAGCGTTTGGTTTGTCACGTCGATGCGTCGAATTAACGCATCAAGGTCGCCGTCATGGTAAGACGTCCACCACTCAGCGGGAATCCGACTCAGGACTGGATCGCTCGCTTCTGCATACTTCGCGGGAAGATCGATCTCCGGAACGTGGTAAATCGGTGCGAAAGAGCATCCCGCTAGCCATACACAAACCGCACTTACGGCCAGCCTCTTCACGATTTCACTCCTTGCGACGCGACCATCTGCGGCGAAGACACTCTCACACGCGCGCCGCCGACGAGCCCATCCCCCGGGTTCACGATAACCCGGGCATTCGCAGCCAGCCCGCCCAAGACCTCTACGTGCGAACCAAAGTCACGTCCCAACTGGATCTTCTGAATCGCGACCTTCCCGTTTTGGTCGACGATTGCCACCGATGCTCCGCTGGCGGGAAACATAAGCGTACTCGCGGGTAGATCCAATCCCGCCCGATCCGCTTCCGGCACGATATGGGCCTCGGCGTAGGCACCTGGCAGGATCTTTCCACCTTGACTGTCCACGTCGAGCTCGACTCGGAGACTACGGGTCACCGGGTCCATTGCGCCCGCCGTCCGCGTAATCGCGGCCGGGAAATGGTGGTCTGGCGATTGCGGTAGCGTCAACCAAGCCTTGGTGCCAGGTGCAACTGCCGCGCTCACCGACTGCGGGACCTGAACATAGACCCGAAGACGGCTGCCAGCCGAGATGTGAAACAGTTCGCGCCCCTGGTTAGGCGCACTCCCCGCATCAATAAGCGCGCCGGCGTCTACGTTCCGCGCTGTGATCACACCATCAAACGGAGCCCGAATCTGCGTGTACGAAGCCAGTTGCGCGACGCGTGCTGTATTCGAACGTGCCGAAGCTAGCAATGCCGCTTTGGCCTGCATGTCAGCGACCTTCTGGTCGGTTTCCTGCTGCGCTACCGAGTTAGTGGACTGAAGATCCTTCCACCTGTCGGCTGTAGTCTTAGCGAGTGCGTAGTTGGCAGAGGCGGTCTCTTCGTCTGCGCGTGCCTGCCGAAGTTGGTCCGCAACTTCCGGAGCGTCGATCTCGGCCAGCAGTTGACCGGCCTTTACCTCGGTGCCGATATCCACATACCACTTTCGAAGGTAGCCATTCACCCGCGCGTGGATGGCCGCGTCCTGATAGGCGCGCACGTCGGCAGGCAGCGTGATCTCCTGCGAGGATGCCGCCGGCTTCGGGGAAACAATGCTGACAACAGGAGTTTGTGCGTCGACACTGCGCTTGTGCAGAGCAGCCTCACCATGCACGCGAGGGACGATTCCCACAATCAGCGCCGCCGCTGCCACTATCCCCATCGCGACTACTATCTTGATCTGCCTGCGGGGCAACGGCACGCGACTATTGTTCTTTCGTTCGATTTGGGTCATACCGGACTCTGTACTTTCATTGTGTTCTGGCGCGAGTTGGCTCGCTTTTCGAGCCAGCCATGCAAGACTGCGAAGAATGTGGGGACGAGCACGAGGGTCGCGACGGTTCCAAAAGCCAGACCGCCAATAACGACGCGGCCCAGCGGTGCGTTTTGCGCGCCCGCGCTTCCCGCTCCCAATGCCATGGGAACCATGCCGAACAGCATCGCAAGGGCCGTCATCACGACAGGCCGGAATCGTCCGAACCCTGCCTCATACGCTGCCTCCACGGCTCCCTTCCCTTCATTCAATAGCTCCCGGGCACGGCTAACAACGAGAATGCTGTTAGCCGTTGCAATGCCAACGCACATGATTGCCCCCGTCAGCGCAGGCACGCTAATCGTTGTGTAGGTGGCAAATAGCATCCATGCCATCCCGGACAGCGCGACCGGCAACGCGCCGACAATGGCAAGCGGGTCCAGCCACGACTGGAAGTTCACGACCATCAGCAGGTAGACCAGCACAATGGCCGCAGCCAGTCCCGTAAGCAGTCCAGCAAACGAAGCGTGCATTGTTTGGACCTGGCCGCGAACCACAATGCGAGAGCCAGCTGGCAGGCTTGGCCGGACGCTGTCGACAACACGCTGCACGTCTGCAGACACTGCTCCCAGGTCACGGCCGCGCACAGAGCCAAACAAATCGAGTACCGGTTGTACGTTGTAGTGGGAAATCACACCCGGCTGGCTGCTTCGACTGACTGCGCCAAACTGGCCGAGCTGCGCCGCACCGCCCTGTCTCAGCATCTCTGCACCAATCCCGAGCGGGATATTCGACAGTGTCTGGAGGGAGTCCATTGCGTACTGCGGAACCGAAATCAGCAACGGGTAGCTCACCCCATTCTTGGGGTTCAGCCAGAAGTTCGGAGACGTCTGGCTGCTCCCCGACAACGCGATAAGAAGGTTCTGTGCTATGTCTCGTTGCTGCATCCCTGCCTGCAACGCACGAGTGCGGTCTACGTTTACCGTCAATGCAGGCTGATCATCCGGTTGCTGCAGATGTAGGTCGCTAAGGCCGCGCACGGCCGACAGCTTCCGCAACAAGTCATTTGCGACAGTGCGATTTCCCGCAGCATCATTACCCACGACCTGCACGTCAATCGGCGCAGGGAGGCCAAAGTTCAGGATTTGGCTGACCATATCGCCGGGCAAGAATGAAAAGCTCACGCCTGGGAATGCCACCGGTAGTTCGGCATCGAGCGTCTCGATGAGCGCCGATGACTTTCCAGCAGAGGGATTCAACGAGATCAGAATCTCGGCATCGCCCGTTCCGATTGGCAGCGCGGAGTCATAAGTCAAGTTGATGCCGCTGACGGGAAGGCCGATGTTGTCCACGATACTCGCAACGTGAGTGGGACCCACCGTTGTGCGGATCTTCGCCTCAACTTGATCAACCAGGCGCGCAGTCTCTTCAATCCGCGTACCTGTGCGCGCTCGCATATGAAGACGAATCTCCCCACTATCGACTGCCGGGAAGAAGTCCTGGCCCAGAAATGGCACCAAAGTCATTGAGCACACGCAGAGCATTGCGAAAAGTGCCATAGCGCGCCGCGGGGATCCCAATGCAAGCGCCAGAACATTTGCGTAGGACTGGCGGACACGCTCAAAACCTTGCTCGAATTTCGAATGCACGCTAGAGAACCAGCTGGCAAAGCGGCCTTCCGCATGATGCCCGCTACGCTCCCGGCTGAAGAGATAGTGGGCCAACGTGGGGATCAAGGTGCGCGAGAGGAAGTATGACGCCATCATCGCAAACACCACCGCCTCTGCGAGCGGAACGAACAGGTAACGAGCGACTCCGCTCAGCATGAACATCGGCAAGAACACGATGCAAATGCAGAGGGTAGATACGAGCGTCGGCAATGCAATTTGCGCGGACCCGTCCAGGATCGCGTCTTCCAGCGGCTTGCCCATTTCCCGGTGGTGCGTAATATTCTCGATCGCTACCGTTGCATCGTCGACTAGCACACCGACTGCAAGAGCCAAGCCGCCCAATGTCATGATGTTCAATGTTTGGCCCAATGCCGACAAAGCCATCAAGGCAGCCAAGACCGACAGCGGAATGGTGACAGCAATAATGAGAGTGGCCCGCCAGCTTCCAAGGAATAGCAGAATCATCGCCGCAGTCAGGCACGCGGCTATCAATGCTTCATGCAACACGCCGTCAATAGCAGATGTCACGAAGATTGACTGATCGGAGATGGGTTGCACCACCAGAGATTTTGGCAATCCGGCGGTCACGTCTGGAAGCAGTGCCTTGATCTGCGAGATGATGGAGAGCGTCGAAGCGTTCCCGCTCTTCTCGATCTCCAGGAGCGCAGAACGCTTTCCATCACGCCGAACGACATTCAGTTGAGGAGCGTAGCCGTCGCGTACCTGAGCGACGTCACGCACGTAGACCGTGCCGTCCGGCCCACTGCGAATTGGCAAGTCATTGAGTGCCGCGATGGTTTGGGTGCTGCCATTTAGGTCCACCCGATACTCAAGCGCGCCAATCTTTGCCGTTCCGCCCGGCAAGGTGAGATTCTGGGCGTTGATCGCATTGACCACATCGAGAGGCGACAGACCTCGCGCCTGCAGTGCTTCCGTATTGAGGTCGACAGCCACCTGGCGGACCTTGCCACCGTATGGCAGTGGAATCGATGCCCCTTGCACGGTTGCAAGCTGAGTGCGGATAAAGCTGTTACCCAGATCGTAGAGTTCTTGCTCGGGAAGCGTGTCGCTGCCTAGCGCTAGCCGGAGGATTGGGACGGTCGAGGCGTTGTAACTCAGCACCAGTGGAGCAGTCGTCCCTGGTGGCATCGTCTTCAGAAGCGATTGCGCACCGGACGTCGTCTGGGCTATAGCGCGATTTATGTCTGCCCCTGGATGAAAGAACACCTTGATAACGCTTACGCCCGGCAGCGTTTGGGACTCGATATGCTCGATGTCATCCACGCTGTTGGTAAGGGAGCGCTCATATCCTGTCACGATCCGCTGCGACATATCTTGCGCAGAAAGGCCGTTGTAGCTCCACACGATGCTAACAACTGGGATGTCAATAGAAGGAAAAATGTCTGTCGGCGTGCGCAGAATGGCCAACGGCCCGCCCAAAAGCAAAAGTATTGCCAAGACGACAAACGTATATGGCCGACGTAGCGCAAGCCGCACAATCCACATGGTTCACTCCGGGCGCTGTCGGCGCCGATCATCCAGAATTAGCGGCGATTCTATGTACGCAACACCCTTTCAAACGGGGACGAAACGATTACAGTCTTGTCATCCAATAGGCGAACCTGCGCCGTTATCATCGGCTGCATCGTTTGAGCTGCGGCCCCGTGCAGCTGAGGATGAGAACATGAAGATCTTGGTAATCGAAGATGAACCTAAGACTGGCGAGTACCTCCGGAAGGGCCTCACCGAGTCATCTTTCGTTGTCGATCTTGCGTCGACTGGACGGGATGGCCTGCACCACGCCATCGACGGGGACTACGATCTGGTCATTCTTGATGTCATGCTGCCCGGCATGAACGGATGGGAAGTGCTCAAGGAACTCCGGGAACACAAAGATACGCCCGTGCTCTTCCTGACCGCACGCGATGAAGTCGAGGACAGAGTGAAAGGGCTCGAGCTTGGCGGCGACGACTACCTCGCAAAACCCTTTGCTTTCGTCGAGTTGCTGGCGCGTGCCCGGACGCTGCTGCGGCGCGGGCCCGCGCGCGAAGCTGAGCGCATCGAAATCGAGGACTTGGAAATCGACCTTTTGCGTCACCGAGTCTCCCGAGGAGGAATACGCATCGACTTGTCGCCCAGGGAGTTCGCATTGCTCCACTTCCTCGCGCGACGACACGGCGAAGTCCTTAGTCGCACGCAAATCGCCTCACACGTTTGGGATATGAACTTCGACAGCGACACGAACGTCGTGGACGTGGCGATTCGACGCCTTCGAGCGAAGATGGATGACACCTACGCTCCCAAACTTATCCATAGCGTTCGCGGCATCGGCTACGTCCTTGAGAACCGACAGTCTTGATGCGTAAAAGGTCGCTTACCGCTCGGCTCGCACTTGCATTTGCCCTGATTGCCGGACTAACGTTTTCCGGCGTGGGAATCTATCTGTACGGGTCCCTCGCAAGCCAGATCATCGATCGCGACGACGCTGAACTTCTCCGCAAAGCCGCGCGAGCCCAACAGGAACTGGCTGAGCTTCGAAGCTCCCCCATTGAAAACCGATGGGAGGAGGTACTTGGCGTGGTGAAAGGAAACGAGGAGTTCGGCATCCGCATATTAGATGCGCGCGGCGTGCAGTTGGCGACGGCCGGTGCAAACTATGGGATAAAGCCGCTTGCTAGCGGCGCTTACGCCAAAGAGCGGGATGCGGCCGGGCCGATTCAGGCCTGGAGCACACCGAGTGACATGCCGGTACGCATGACCACTATCAAGGCCAACGTCAGCGGTGAGATGTCGCCAGTAGTGGTAGAACTGTTTCAGGTCGCTAGCAGTCGTGTTTCCCTCCTACGGGACTATCGCTGGAAACTATTTATCGCAGTCCTTCTGGGTACACTTGGCGCAGGCGGACTGGGATACGCAGCGCTTCAGGCTGGCATGGCGCCATTGCGAAGTATCGCAGCCGGCACGGCCTCAGTGACCTTCACAAGCGGAGCGCTACCCGTTGATCCATCCAGGCTGCCTGCAGAACTTGATGATTTGGCGCGCGCCCTGCAGAGAATGATTGACCGTCTCCGTGAACGGTACGATCGGCTTTCGCAGTTTTCAGCGGACCTTGCCCACGACTTCCGTACGCCAATTACCAACCTGCTCGGCCAGACCCAGGTTGCACTGAGCAGCGACAGATCTATTGAAGAGTATCAATCGCTGCTGGTCTCGAATGTTGAGGAGTATGAGCGCCTTTCTCGGATGATTGAGAACATGCTCTTCCTGGCAAGAGCCGACAATGCACGGGTTGCCATTCGCGCTACGGAGCTCGACCTTCGCGAAGAACTGCATCGGCAGGCAGACTACTTCGAATCGTTGGCGGAAGCACGGCAAATAACTATCCAAGTCAATGCGCAAGGGAAGGTTTTCGCAGACCCAACGCTATTCCGACGCGCGTTAAGTAACTTGCTGTCAAATGCAATCCGCTATGCCAATGAGGGCACCAGAGTAACCGTTCACGGTCGACACACTGGAGGTGTCGCTCAAGTTAAGGTGGAGAACGTCGGACCGGGCATTGCCCCGGAGCACCTTTCCCTGCTCTTCGACCGCTTTTTTCGCGCAGACCCCGCGCGCGCCAACTCTGGTGAGTCATCGGGAATTGGGCTTGCAATTGTCAAGACCATCATGGATCTTCACCACGGAGCGGTTTCTGTTCGCTCCGTGGTGAATGCCACTACGTCCTTTGAACTGGAGTTTCCTGACAATAGGACAATCCCGCATAGCTGACGGGCAACTCTTCGCTAACTCCCAAATCAGCTATCGCACTGGAGGCGGCCGACTACCTGCTTGCCTGGGCAGACCGCTGTATCTGGCGACTGAATCGATGACTCCACGCTCCCATTTCAAAGAACAATCGATAGCAAGTCGCTCAAGGCAGTGATTCGTTGAGGTCAGAGCAGAAAGACGCGCTTGATGAGGCGAGAACAATGGCCGAGGATATCCAAGCGTTCTTCTTTGATGGCCGAAGGGCCGAGACCGGCTGCAGATTCAACCGGTCGATGCAACAGCTTGATGGAATCGTTCAGTCGGTGTATCGAAGCTTAGTGTCTTGCGCCTGGTTGCTTTCAGTTTCTCGACTGGCGAGTTAGGAAATGGACCATTTCTGGTCACGCGCGAGACCCCGACCCGCCATCATCCATCGCTCTCGCAGTACGGGTGAACAGCGCCCGAAACTTGTTCCAGAAATCGCCACCGAGCACGAAGAAGCTTGCGACCAGCATCAGGTCGCCGACCAACTGTGCCTCCCACATCTTTGGCCGCAGCCCGGGCCAGATCGCATCCACGTAGGGTTCGAACATGGCCGAGGCCAGTGGCAGGCAGAACATCACGAGGCCGATGGCGTGACGTGTCGGCCCCACGGTGTCGCCGGGGCCGCTGAGGCGGCGCAACAGCAGAGCCTTCAGCCGCTCGAATCCTGGCTTGCCCATCACTGCGATGCTAGCCAGCAGCATGATCTTATTGACGACCACGATCCCGCCCGTCAGCGTCGCGATACCGGTGGCGGATACGCCCGCAAAGGCTGCGATTGGGACGAGGCCCCAAACCGCGTACGCGAGCACGAAGACACCAATGCCGGCGCGGAAGCGCCAAGTGCCCGGAGCGTGGGCTTCAGCCGGTGTGTCGGGAATCGTCATGCGCATCACCCTGGATAAGGAGTCCGCCATCAGACAATCGAGATGCTTCCCCCGAGGTCATGAATAACGCCGAACTCGGACGAAACTCAGTGTAGCCGACGGACTGCCAGGAGGGTTGGGCGGCTCGGCTGCGTCGGCGGATGGCCGTTCATGCTGCGGATTCAACCGGTCAATGCAACGGTTTGGTGGAACCGTTCAAAGAGGCGAACCACCACCGCCTGCGCGCGTCAGCTTGCACTGATGCCCTTGGCCTTGACGATGGCGCTCCAGCGGTCGTAGTCCTTGTTGAGGCGCGCCTGCATCTCCTTGCCGTCCTGGAACGATGCAATCGCCCCTGCGCTGACCAGCTTCTGCTGCAACTCCTTGTCCTTGCCGACGATGTCGCGCGTTTCGCTGGCAATCCGGTCGACGATGGCTTGCGGCGTGTCCAGTGGCGCGATCAGGCCGCCCCAGGAGTCGAAGTCAAAGCCCGGGAAGCCTTGCTCCGACACGGTCTTCACGCCAGGCAACAGCACGCGGGCGTTGGGCGAACTCAGCGCGATGGCCTTGAGCTTGCCGGCGCGGATATGAGGCAGGGCCGCCACGACGTCGGCGAACATGATGCCCACCTGGCCGCCGAGCAGGTCTGCCACGGCGGGCGCGCTACCCCGGTAAGGCACGTGCAGCACATCGAAGCCGCCGAGGTCCTTCAACTGCTCCATGGCCAGATGGCCGAAGCTGCCGGTGCCGGAACTGGTGTAGCTCAACGGCGTCTTGCTGGCCTTGGCGAAGCGGATCAGGTCGGGCAGCGTTTCGACATGGGGCACCACGGCCGGGTTGATGACGATGGCCATCGGCAGTACGTAGACCGTGGCCACGGACAAAAAGTCCTTCTTCACGTCATAGGCATTGGTCTTGTACATCAGCGGCGCCAGCAAGGCCGGCATGCCGAACATGGACAGGTTGTAGCCGTCGGCGGGGCTGCGGATAAAGCTGGCGGTGCCGATCGAGCCCGATGCGCCGGGCTTGTTTTCGATAATGACCTGTTGGCCGAGCCGTACCGACAGCTTCTGCGCCACGATGCGCGCGGCGGTATCGGTGGGGCCGCCGGCAGGGAATGCGACCACCATCTTGATGAACTTGTCGGGCCAGCCGGTCTTGGCCAGCACCGAAGGCATCACGGCGGCCATCGACGCGGCGGCGCCGGCCTTCAGTGCCTGGCGGCGGGTCAGTAGCAGCTTGGTCATTGTCTTGTCTCCTGTCGATCGAAAATTCGGGGTGTCAGATCACGCCTCTGGATTGCAGATCCGCGATGGCGCTGTCGTCGAGCTTCAGCAATTCCTTGAACACTTCGTGTGTGTGCTGTCCCATGTGCGGCGGCGGCATGCGCACGGGCAGGCGCTGCCCATCGAGCGCATATGGCGGGGCGAGCACCGCCTGGGCACCGGCCTCGCTATCCTCGAAGCGATGCAGCAGGCCAGCCTGCGCGGTGCGTTCCGATTGCAGGGCATCCAGCATGCCCAGCACCTCGCCGCACGGAATCTGCGCAGCCGTCAGGCGTTGCAGCAGTTCGGCGCGCGTAAAGCGCAGCAGCCGCTCCCGTACCTCCGCGAGCAGCACGTCGCGATGGGCCGAGCGCGCCGTGTTGGTGGCAAAGCGTTCGTCATCAGCCCATTCGGGGCAGTCGATGACCTCGCGGCAGAAGCGCTGGAACTGTCCGTTGTTGCCGACCGTGATCACCAGCGGGCCATCGGCGGCCTCGAACACGCCGTACGGCACGATGGACGGATGTGCATTGCCGAACTTGGGCGGATCGCCGGCCTTGAGCAAGGCTTCCATGCCGTAGTAGGACGTGATCATCACGCCGCAGTCGTAGAGCGCCATTTGCACGTGGCTGCCACGGCCGGTGGACTGGCGCGCAAACAGCGCAGCCAGGATCGCCTGGGCCGAATACATGCCCGTAAACATGTCAACCGCTGCCACGCCGAACTTCAGCGGCCCCTGCCCGGCCTCGCCGTTGGTAGCCATCACGCCGGACTCGCCCTGCACGACGAGGTCGTAGCCCGGACGTTCGGCTTCCGGCGTAAAGCGCGCATAGCCGGAAATCGAGCAGTAGACCAGGCGCGGATTGATCTCGCTGAGCTGTTCGTAGCCCAGGCCGAGCTTCTCCGCGCCGCCCACCTTGAAATTCTGGATGACCACGTCGCACTGCGCGGCCAGTTGGCGTGCCAGCGCCAGACCGGCTTCGCTTTGCAGATCGAGCGTCACGGACCGCTTGTTGCGGTTCGCGCTATTGAAATAGGAGGTATTGCGCGTGCCGATGCGCACGCCCCAGTCTCGGGTGTCGTCGCCACGGGCGGGATGTTCCACCTTGATGACGTCCGCGCCCAGGTCGGCCAGCGCCATCGCGCACATCGGCCCTGCCAGCACACGCGACAGGTCCAGCACCCGCACGCCGGCCAGCGGCAGCGATGCCATGTTTTCTTGCTTCATTGATTGCGTCTCCCCGCGTCCGGATCTTTGCCTGCAGGGAGGTCCGGTTTTCTTTACCAGCGGTGATTGTCCATATGTTCCGAATGCTTGACAATTGCAACCGATTTTCAACATATATGAATACTCAAGGTTGACAATGGACCTGAACGCGCTGACATTGCTGGTCGAAATCATCGACGCCGGAAACCTGAGCCGAGCGGCAAGCCAGCTCGGCATGAGCCGCGCCAACGTGAGCAAGCGGCTCAACCATTTCGAGCGGCAGTTGGGCGCCGAACTACTGAGGCGCAGCACCCGGCAACTCGAACCCACGGAACTGGGGTGGCAGCTCTACGAACATGGCCGCGCCATCCGCCACGAGCTGATGGCGGCCCAGGAGTCGGTGCAGAGCCTGGGCAAGCGCCTGAGCGGCACGGTGCGGCTCAGCGTGCCAAGCGGATTCGGCCAGCACACCATGTCGGCCTGGTTTATCGAATTCATGACGATGTACCCGGCCATCACGCTCAATGTGATTTTCGATAACGACATCGAGGACCTGATCAAGGGCGCGGTGGACTTCTCCATCCGTGTCATGGCGGAAACGCCCGCAAATGTCGTGGCCCATAGCCTGGGCGATGTCGAGTACGTGGCCTGCGTCACGCCGGAGTTGGTGAGCCAATACGGCATGCCGCGCACGCTCGACGAGTTTCGAGACCTGCCGCTGATCACGTCCGAACTGACCGGCCAGAAACTTCACTCGGCGGGCCGGGCGGGCGCGGCCGGTGGGACACCGCATATCCGCCCCCGCCTGATGTCGGCCAATTTCTTCTTCCTGCGCGACGCCATCCTTCAGGGCCTGGGCGTTGGCCTGGTGCCCCGCTACATGGTGGACCGCGACCTGGCGGCCGGCACCTTGCTGCAGTTGCCCCTGCCTCCGCAGGACCTGGCGTTCCTGCGCACGACCATGTACCTGCTGTACATGCCGGCCCGCTACCAGACGCGTGCGTTCACGACGCTGGTCGCCTTCCTGCGCGACAAGGCTGCAAGCCGACGAGCCGAATTGCGCACATGAGTGCGAGGTGCGGAACCCACTACGTTGAGCACGGCACAACTGCCTGCCCTCGCGGAGACGGAAACGCGCAAGTGGTCCGCGGTGATCAAGCAGTCGAAGGCCCGAGTGGGTTGATTGGGCGGCAGATATCGTTGCTGACTCACTCGCCAGGCCGGGCCACAGTGCCTGCTCCTCTCTGACCACGATGACACCGCCCCCCCTGGCCGAGCATCGACGAGACCTCGGAATTGGCAGTGCCATAGCAGGAAGTCGGACCCACCGCCAGCATGCCGGCGGTGCGATGACCGCAATTCCCCAACATGCGGCCGTTCGCTCCCCACGATTGCAAGGCTGCGAAGGGGCGAATACGGCCGGTAGCATCAGACGGGCCAATTGAACGTATCCATGCAGGCTGGGCATTCGATGGCCCTTGTGCGCATGAGGATCGCACGAAGCATGTGCTTCGCCGATCCAACGCGCCCCATGCTAGTCTCATTGCACTTTGATCCGTGAGGCCGTCGGCATGGTCTGCCCTGGACGCACCCTGGTCACCTTGTGGATGTGGCTCGCCCTGTGGTGCTGCACAATGCCGGCCCATGCGCAAGAGCTCGAGCCACGCAGCTATTCTGCCGCACCTGTCGGGACAAACTTCCTCGCCGCTACCTATACCCGGCTCTCGGGGGATGTGCTGACTGACCCGTCGCTGCCCATCACCGATGTACGCTCCAGAATCAACATCTTCGGGGCCGGCTATGTGCACGTGTTTGACGTGGCCGGGCGGACTGCCTCCATCGGCCTGCTTGCACCCTTCGCGAGTGGCGACGTCAGTGGCAACGTGCTCGACGCGCCGAACGCGGTCCACCGGGCGGGGATCGGCGATGCCCGCGTGCGCTTGGCCATCAATCTCCTTGGCGGCCCTGCTCTGACGCCGGCCGAGTTCATGAAACGGGCGCCGGACACCATGCTCGGGGCGAGCCTCACAGTTGTCGCACCTACCGGCCAGTACGATGCCTCCCGGCTGGTCAACGTTGGGACCCACCGCTGGGCCTTCAAGCCGGAAATCGGCCTGTCTCAACCGTTCGGCAACTGGTTTACCGAGTTGTCTGCCGGGGTCTGGCTGTTCGGCGACAACAACGCTTATCTGGGCGACAAGCGGCGCGAACAGTCGCCGCTCGGCGTGTTGCAGTGGCATGCCGGCTATCAGTTCCGGCCCGCGCTGTGGGTCGCGGCCGACGCCGGCTTCTATAGCGGCGGCCGCACGTCGGTAAATGGCATCCCCAATGCAGATCGTCAGCAGAACTCACGCTATGGGATCACGCTGTCAGTCCCGATCGTGCCTGGCTGGTCGGCCAAGCTGGCAGCATCGAAGGGCCTCATCACCCGGGCGGCCGGCGACTACACGGCAATCACGCTGACGCTCCAATACCAGTGGATCAACCACTGAAGCATCAAACGGCCGAGAAGCAGGTCTGTCAGAGACGGCGACAGCTTCGCGGTGAGCATCCGACCGAGACCGGCCAGACTCAGCCATTGCCTTTAGGTCGTTGAGCGTCTGATGTGCGGTAGCGTTTGCCCTTCTCGAACATGGGAATTCTGCTTGCGAGAATTTACCGCAATGTGCGCTTGCCCCGCCGCCGGAACGCCCAGCGCGGCCAGAAAAGCGACAGCCCTGCACGCCCGGTCGGCTATCATGCCTATCCTCTCCGAAGTAGCTCCCTATGATTTCCGTCCGTAATGTCACGCTGCGTCGTGGCGTCAATGTCGTACTTGACCGCGCATCCGTCACTTTCAACCCTGGCGAAAAGATCGGTCTTGTCGGCCGCAATGGCGCCGGCAAATCGTCCTTCTTCGGCCTTCTCAACGGCACGCTGCATGAAGACAGCGGCGAGTTCTCGATTCCCGCCGCATGGAAGATGGGCCAGGTCGCGCAGGAGATGCCGGAGACCGAGCAAAGCGCGACCGACTTCGTAGTCGAGGGCGACACCGCGCTGTTGGCTGCGCAGACCGAAGTAGCCGCCGCCGAGGCCAGCGACGACGGCATGCGCATGGCGCACGCCTACATGGCCCTGCACGACGCCGGTGCGCACGATGCCCCTGCCCGCGCCCAAGCGCTGATCCTGGGCCTTGGCTTCAGTGCTGCGCAGCTTAGTCAGCCGGTCAACAGTTTCTCCGGCGGCTGGCGCATGCGACTGCAACTGGCGCGCGCGCTCATGTGCCCGTCCGACCTGCTGCTGCTCGACGAGCCAACGAATCACCTTGACCTCGACGCGCTGGTCTGGCTGGAAGCCTGGCTCAAGCGCTATCAAGGAACCCTCGTAGTGATCAGCCACGACCGCGAGTTTCTCGATGCGGTGACGCAGGTGACGGTGCACGTCGACAACGCCCAACTCGTGCGCTATGGCGGCAACTACAGCAAATTTGAAGACATGCGAGCAGAACAGCTCGTATTGCAGCAGGCCGCGATGGCCAAGCAGGCGGACAAGATCGCCCACCTGCAGAAGTTCATCGACCGCTTCAAGGCCAAGGCCTCGAAGGCGAAGCAGGCGCAGAGCCGTGTCAAGGCGCTCGAACGCATGGAGAAGATCGCGCCAGTGCTTGCCGACGCAGAGTTCAACTTCGAGTTCAAGGAGCCGCTCAACGTCCCGAACCCGCTGCTGTCGATGCTGGACACGAGCTTCGGCTACCCGGCGCCAGCCGGCGCACTGCCGGGCACGCCGCCCACGGTCATCGTACGAGGCATCAACCGTTCCGTGCTGGCTGGGCAGCGCATCGGCATTCTCGGTGCCAACGGCCAGGGCAAGTCCACGCTGGTGAAGACGGTGGCACATGCGCTGGCGCCGATCGGCGGCGAAATCAGCGAAGGCAAAGGCCTGAATATCGGCTACTTCGCCCAGCAGGAACTCGACGTGCTGCGCCCGCTCGACACGCCGATGGAACACATGATCCGCCTTGCAAAGGACACACCGGCTCACATGCGCGCGCCCGGCCAGAGTGGAACCGAACAATCGCTTCGCACCTTCCTTGGCACCTTCAACTTCAGTGGCGACATGGTCCATCAGGCGGTCAGCACGATGAGCGGCGGCGAAAAGGCGCGGCTCGTGCTGTGCATGATCGTATGGCAGCGCCCGAACCTGCTGCTGCTCGACGAACCGACCAACCACCTCGACTTGTCCACACGCGAAGCGTTAGGCATGGCGCTCAACGAATTCGAAGGCACCGTGATGCTGGTCAGTCACGACCGCGCTCTGCTGCGCGCCGTTTGTGACGAGTTCTGGCTGGTCACCAAGGGCGGCGTCGAGCCCTTCGACGGCGATCTGGATGATTACCAGCAGTTTTTGCGCGACGAAGCCCGTCGCTTGCGCGAGCAGGCTGCCGCAGCGTAGAGGCACATCGCCTGAAGCGGGTCAATGCGAACACGTGCCCTTCACAGGTTTCAGCGTGAAGGGCACCGTTGAGCGCAACGTGACTGATTCGAACTCCGGCGTCGAAATCAATCCCGGGGGTTCGCTGTTCGAATCCAATAGGGAACTTCTGCGGGGCGCAGTGATTGGGCGACGGCAGTGGGCGTGGAAGTTGCCACTGCCGCCAAAATGTCCTCCGCGCGACCGTGCCGAGAGCCGAGACCGGCCATGCACAGAAGGGACAGAAGCAAGGCACAGGCGCTCCGCCGGTCGAACCGGCTGGCGACACGCTCAGACGAGCGCGCATTCGGTCGACGGTTGCCTGTCGCCCGTGCCGCCCACTTCCGCGATCAGTTCGCGCAGGCGCTCGGCCGCGATGGGCTTGTGCAGCACGCGCAAGCCGCTGGCGTGCAGGGCGCGCAGGCGATCGGGTGCCGTATCGCCGGTCACCAGTACCGCTGGCGTGTCGGTACCCAGCGTCTGGCGCAACGCGGCCACCGCGTCGATGCCGGTCACGCCGTTACCCAGTCGATAGTCGGCGAGGATCAGCCCGATCGGCGCCTGCGTATCGGCGGCCGCCGCCGCGTGGGCGGCCAGCACGTCGTCGACGGTGGCCCCGGCGTAGACCGGATGGCCCCACAGCGCCAGCAGTCCACCCAGTGCCGAGCGAATGCCTGCGTCGTCATCAATCAGCACGATGCCGATTGCCTGGGCCTGGGCGTCGGCAGACATGGCGAAGACGTCGTCGCCCGCCACCACGCCCGGCCGCTGCGTCGGCATGGCCGCCAGCGGCACGGTGACGGCGAACACGGTGCCGCGGCCCGGAATGGACCGAAGCGTCACCCGATGGCCCAGCAGCGCGGCCAGCCGGCGCACGATCGCCAGTCCCAGCCCCAGGCCTTGCCCGTCGGGACGGCGCGCATCGGGCAACTGCGTGAACTCGTCGAAAATGCGCGCCTGCTCCGCCTCGGGAATGCCCGGCCCCTGGTCGATGACCTGGATTTCCACCGCGCCCGTCCGACGCCGGCAACCCACCAGCACACGTGCGCCCGGCGCATAGCGCAACGCATTCGACAGCAGGTTGTCGATGATGCGATGCAGCAGCGCGGGGTCAGTGTCGATCCAGACATCGGCGCCATGCACCCGCAGCTGGCCGCCCTGCTCCCGGGCCAACTGCGCGTACTCATCGCCCATATCGACCAGCCAGGTGCCGAGCCACAGCGGCTGGCGACGCACCGGCATCAGCCCGGCATCGAGCCGCGACGCGTCGAGCAGACCGTCAAGCATGGTGCCGATCTTGTCGAGCGTACCGTCGAGCCGCCCGGCGATGTGGGCAGCCTGCGCGGCGGGCACATCCTTGCGGCGCGCCAGGCCGGCGAGCGTGGCGGTCAGCAGGCCCAGCGCGTAAACCGGTTGCCGCAGGTCGTGGCTTGCGGCGGCCAGGAAGCGCGTCTTCGCCAGATCGGCTTCGGTGGCGCGGTCGCGCTCATGCTTGAGTTCGCCGATCAGGGCCAGGTTCTCGAAGCGCAGCCGCACGCTCTCGCGCAGCGTGCGGTGCGTGTTGCGGCTGTAGTACAGGTTCACCGCCAGCAGGCACAGCGTGAACAGCAGGTAGATCCTGTAGACCGTGCCGTCGTGAGCGAGGCAGTACAGCGCGAACGGTGCCAGCATGGCCACGATGGTGCCGATGGCCGTGGGCCGATGTGCCGATAGCGATGGCACGGCCCCGCCGGACATGCCGGCCAGCACGACACAGGCAAACGCCACCAGCGCCGGCTGTTCTGGCAGCAGCCACGAGGATCCCACCAGGCCCCACAACAGTGCAGACAGCCACGACATCACCATGAAGCTGCGCGCCCAACGGGCCGGCACGATCGGGCCCCGCTGGCGGAAGAAATGGATCGAATGCACGATCCTTAGCGCGGTCAGCACGTAGATCGCACCGGTCCAGATCAGCAGGACGGCCATCGGCACGCTGTCTCGCAGGATCGCGATCACGGGCAGCGGGATGACGAAGTTTGCCGCCAGCACCGCGTTCGACTGCCGGTATAGCAGACGCACCATTTCGACGTCAGTCGGATCGGCGCCCGTTGCGCCAGGCAGTTCTTCTTGCGTCATCGGGGTGGCAGTTGGCGGGAAAAAAAGCGGGAGTAAGTGAAGTCGGCGCCTGATATTATCCGTTTGCCAGCGAACAGACAAAGCGCCCTTTTTTCAGGCCGCGCCAATGTCCGCGACATCCGCAATCCTCCACGCCCCAACCCCATGACCGCTTTGCCCTCGCCCACCCGCATTGCGCTCGCCGACGATCACGCCATCGTGCTCGAAGGATTGAAGCTGCTGCTGTCGGTGGTGGACGGCGTGACGGTGGTGGGCACCGCCGTGGATGGCGCCGCGCTGCGCACGCTGCTGGCCACGCAGCCGGTGGACCTGCTGGTGCTGGACCTGCATATGCCGGCGCTGGACGTGCGGCAGTTCCTGGGCGAGGCGCGGACCCGCTTCCCTGCGATGCGCGTGTTGGTGCTGACCGGCGATGGCGATGCGGAGGCGATGTCCGTCACCATGGCGGCGGGCGCGCACGGCTTCCTCGTCAAGCGCAGCGATGTCAGCGAACTGCTGCCCGCCATCGAGGCGCTACGCCTGGGCCAGCCCTATATCGGCGCGGGAATCGGCCACGGCGCGCATGTTGACCAGCGCCCGCGCGGGCACGCCGCCGCGACGGTGCCAGATGCCGACGACGTGCTGACCCGCCGCGAATGCCAGATCCTGGCGCTGATCGCGCGTGGCGCCACGGCCAGCGAGATCGCGGCCGAACTGGGCATCAGCCCGCTCACCGTCCGCAAGCATCGCGAGAACCTGATGCGCAAGCTGTCGCTGCACAACACGGCAGAACTGGTGGCCCATGCGGTCCGGGTGGGTTTGCGGACCGTATAGCTCCGACCCCCCCCCCGCCAACAGCCCTCCGCCCGTTCCGCCACGCCAGTTTTCACCGCGCCACCCCCCCGAAATACGACGGGTGCCGTATTTTCCCCGCCTGCCCTGCCCGGTATATTTCGCCCGCTTGCCTCCCAAGTTGCGCGGCGAAGCACCACACAAACACAATAAATATTCGGACGCGCGGCGCCAGTCGTGCCTCCAAGGGTTGAAGGGACATCCATGGCACAACTGCTCTTCTATCGGCAGCCCGAGATGCTGAACCGCTACCGCCACCGCCATCTGCGGATGCAGCCGGTGGAGAACGCGTACGGTTTCGCACGGCAGACCAATTCCACCGTGCTGACGCTGGCCGAGTTCGGCATCGCCAGCCGCGTCTACCCGATCCTCTTTGCGGGCGACGCCACCGGCAAGCCTGTGCCGGTGGTGCTGCTGGGCGTGCGCAGCGACGAGAACCTGTTCGTCGATGCGGACGGACGCTGGGATGCCGCGTATGTGCCGGCCTTCGTGCGCCGGTATCCGTTCGTGCTGGCCGAAGACGGCGGGCAATGGAATGTGTGCATCGACCGCGCCTACCCCGGCTTCGTCGACGACGCGGACAGTGATCTGGGCACGCCGCTGTTCGGCGACGACAACGAGCCACTGCCGGCGTTGCGTGGCAGCATCGACTTCCTCGAAGCGTTCCAGCGTACGTTCGAACATGCCGTGGCCTTCGCCGCCGAACTGGCCGCGCACGACCTGCTGACCGAGGTACACGCCGTGGCTGACGTGGGCGAGGCCGGCCGCTTCTCGCTGTCCGGCCTGCTGGCGGTCGACGAAGCGCGGCTCGCCGCCCTGCCCGCCGACGTGCTGCAGCGCTGGCTCATGGACGGCACGATGAAAGCGGTGATGGCCCATCGGCTCTCACTCGACCTTCTGCCACAGCTCGCCCTACGGCTGCGGGAACGCATGCCGGCGACGTCCGCCAGTGGCGACCCGGCTCCGGAAGCCGTTGCCGCCACCAACGCAAACGCAAACGCAGACACCGACGCCATCGAAGCCTGACTTCGTCGCTGACATGACATCTTGACGCGCCCCGGGGCCAGCCTCGCGGGCGCGCGGTAGCTGGCCGGCCATCGCCGGCTGGCCCTGATTTTCAGTTCAACACATCAACGGGTTGTCGCACCGTGCCATGCCGCGCGGGCGCCGGGGGAAATCGCCATGAAGGACCACGCCACGCGGCTGCGCCGCGAACGCATTGTCGCGCGCAAACTGTCCATTGCCATCGCCACCCTGATTGGGACGGCTGGCGTGCTCGGCGAGGCGGCGGCACAGGTCGTCGCCTCGGGCAGGACCAGTACGACGGTCACCCCGGGTGCCTCCGTGACGCGCGTGGACACCACCAGCGTGGTCGGGTCCGCCGCCTTCAACGACTTTTCCGCGTTCAACGTGGGCAACGGTCACACGGTCAACCTGAACCTGCCAACTGGCACCAGCGCGCTGATCAACCTGATCGGCGGCGGACGCAGCCAGATCGACGGCACCGTCAACGCGCTCAAGGACGGGCGGATAGGCGGCAACGTGTTCTTCGCCAACCCCGACGGCTTCCTGATCTCCAGTTCGGGCGTGATGAACGCCGGCTCGCTTCACCTGTCGGCGCCGTCGCGCGGCTTCATGGACAGCTTCTTCCTCGGCAAGGATCAGCCGAATGGCATTGCCGTCGACCTGCTGATGCAGGGCCGGCAGCCGATCGAGCCGCACAGCCTGATCGAGGTGCGGGGCCGCCTGAACGCTGCCGATAGTATCGACCTGCGCAGTGGCAAGATCGTCGTCGGCAACACCGCCCAGTTACGTGCCGGCGTGCCGCAGGCGGAGTTCGACCAGATGGTGAACACCACTGGCATCACACAGGCAGGCCAGGTGGTAGCGGTACAGGGGCGCATCTTCCTGGCGGCCACCGGTGACGTCGACATCAGCGGCCGGCTCGACGCGGCGGCCACGCCGGACAACGGTGGGCAGATCGACGTCACCTCGGGCGGCCGGCTCGACGTGCATGGCGGCGCCGTGCTGAACACCCGCAGCGGGGGCGGCACCGGCGACGCCGTCAAGGACGGCAGCATCAAGCTGCTGGCGGAGTCCGCGAACACGGCCGGCACCGATCTCGTCTCGACCGTGACGTCCGAGGCTTCCGTCAACATCGCGGACGCCACGCTGACCGGCGGCGATATCTCGATCGACGCCCGTAGCCAGGCCATCTACAACAAGAGCATCGTCTCGCTGGCCGATGTGCCCATCGCCACCAGTGGCTCGCTCGGGCTGGCGGACCTTGTTGGTGACGTCACGCTGGGCGCCATGCAGACCCGCAGCCGCGCCAGCGTCAGTATCGGTGCCGGCGCCAATATCCAGGCGAGCGGCACGCTGGCGATGAAGGCAGATTCCACCGCCGAGACCACTTTCAGCCAGATGTCGCTGTGGAACATGCTGGTGCCGTTCAGCGTCGATTTCCTGAAGGCCGATGTCGATTCGGCGGCCTCGGTATCGGTGCAGGCTGGCGCCGCCTTGCGCGCGAAGACGCTGGTGGCCGAGGCCGTCAACAAGGCCACGCTCGATGTCTCGGTCACCTCGATCTCCACCGAGGACAACGTCGCCGTGGGCGTGGCGCTGACCAGTGCGCGCGCCAACGCCAGCGTGGACGTTGCCGCCGGCGCGAGTGTCAACGTCACCGGCGATGTGCGTCTGGCCGCCAGCAATACCAACAGCTTCAACACCTCGATGAGCCAGACCGCGAACGACGACGGTGTGGCCGGCGGCGCGGCCGCAATCTTCGACGGGCAGACGGCGGCCACGGTACGACTCGGCACCGGCCTGGTCGGCGCGCGCGACGTCACGCTCGCCGCGCACGACGACACGCTGAAGAACCGCACCAATGCCTCGTCCACGGTGGGCGGCATCCACCTGCTGCAACGCGTCTACGGCATCGGCACCCGCGGCGCCGAGATGGTCCAGAAGTACTTGCTGAACAGCAAGAATGGCACGCCCAAGGCCGATGACCGTGCCGACTCCGATGGGTCGCCGTTCAAGCTGTCCGGTGCGCTCTCGTACATCGACTTCTCCAGCGGCGCCACAGCCGAGGTGGCAAATGGCGTGCACATCGACGCCACCGGCAATGTGGTGGTGGCCGCCACCGTGCGCGATGCGCAGATCCACGCCATGAGCGCCAGCTCGGCAGATCAGGACACCTCCAGCGGCAACCAGAACAGCACCACTGAAGCCTCGGTCAGCGGTGCGGTGACGCTGGGCTTCTACCGTCACGACGCCAACGCCCGCGTGGGCGACGGTGCAACGATCACGGCCGGCCAGTTCGGGCTGCTGTCGGACGTCTCGCTACCCTACGCGTTCACCTGGGGCAAGTTCGACAACCTCGACGCGCTGATCGCCAAGGCCACGGCAACGCTGGGGTTCTCCGACCAGCTCACGGGTTACGCCAACGCCTCCACGAGCGCACACGATGGCGACCTCGGCGTGGGCGGTGCGGTCAGCTACCTCGACTTCACCAACCGCAGCCGCGCCACGGTGGGCGATGGCGCGTCGGTCACCGTCAGGCCGTCCACCAACGGCACCTGGGGCGTGGACCTCGCCAACGGCACCCGCGCCGACTTCGATGCGGCCGTCCACGTCAAGGCGACGATGGAGACCGAAGGCGCTTTCTCGGCGGGCAACCTCGGTCTGACCGGCAACGGCAGCGGCGGCAGCGGCGATGCCGCGTCGGTCGGTGGCGCCTACAACCAGATCAACTTCGACAACAGCGTGGAGGCCCGCGTCGGGCGCGGCGCGGTAATCGGCGGGAACGTTGTCAACGCCGATGGCACGGCCGGCTCGCGCGTCGACGTGGCCGTCACGGCGGACGCCACGGAGCGCTTGTTCGTGCTGGCACCCAGCGCCGGCCGCGGCGGCGGCTTCGGCCTGAACGGCACGTTCGCGTACGCCAACACCGCCCATGAGACGATGGCGGTCATCGATGCCGGCGCGCAGGTGACGGCCAACCAGTTGCGCGTGGCCGCTCAGGACGACACCGTGATCTGGGCCGTGTCCGGCGGCATCAACAAGTCCGAAAGCGCCAGCGTGGGGCTCGGCAATGCACTGATCGAGGTCGCGACCGACACCCAGGCCCGCATCGGCAGCAACCAGGCCGGCGCCGACGCGGTCAACCTCCTGGCATCGAACGTCGATGTCGGCGCACGCACCGACGGTCGCGTGGAGAGCATTGCCGTGGCGGGCGCCATCACCACGCAGGCGGCCCCCGAAAAGCCCAAGGAACCGAAGCCCAAGAAGGACCCTGCCGACCAGGGCTTCTTCGACAAGCTCGGCGGCAAGCTCTCCACGCTGGGCACCGCGCTGAAATACACCTTGCTCGGCGACGCCCAGGCGCCGCAGACCGCGCCGAAGTTCGGGCTCGGAGTATCGGGCTCCTCGGCCATCAACCTTGTGGCGATGAATACCAGCGCCGCCGTCAGCAACGCGAACATTACGCTGGAAGATGGCAGCCTGGCGGTCACGGCGGTCAACAACACGGACATCGGCGCCTTTAGCGGCGCGGCCGCCCTGACCCGCGCCAACGCGCAGAGCAGCCGGGGCAGCGCGGCCATTGCCGGTGCGCTGGCGCTGAACGACCTGGCCAATACCACCGAAGCCACGCTGCACAACGCGCGCGTGACCGATGCCACACGAGTTGACGTGATGGCGCTGTCGGGCGGCGAGCAGCTCTCCGTGGCACTGGGGCTGGCCGTCAATGCCTCGGCCGACCAGAGCAAAGCGGCCTCGGCGGCCGGATCGGTCTCGGTCAGCACCGCGCGCAATGCCGTGCGGGCCACAGTGGATGACAGCACGATCACGGGCCAGGCCCACCGCACCGACGTCGACGTGCTGGCCTACGACCGCACAACGCTTGGCACCGGGGGGGGTGCCCTGCTCGGCGGTGGCCGGGGCGGCGTGGGCGCCGCCGTCACGTACAGCGATATCGGCAATACGGCGACGGCCATCGTGGACAACACGGCGATCACCGGGGCCGGCGACGTGCAGGTGCAGGCGCTGACCGCGAGCCTGATCGGCGCCGGCGGCGCCATGGTCGCGGCCACCGGCTCGGGCAACAACGTCACGCTGGGCGGCGCGTTCGTCTTCAACGACATCGGCAACGTTGTGCAGGCCAGCATTCGCAACGGCTCGCGAATCGACGCGAGCAATGTAGCGGTACGGGCCGCCGATACGGCCCGCATCAATGGGCTGGACGCCGTCATCGACCAGCACGACGGCGCTGGCGGCGCATCGGGTTACGACTACTCCGGCGCCGGCGCGGGCAATACCGACACCGATGGCGCCAGCATCGTCGCCGTGGCCGGCAACGTCCAGGCAGGCGGCAACAACGTCGGGGCGTCGATGCTGTTCAACACGATCGGCAACCGCTTCATGGCCGAGATCGACCAGTCGACCGTCACGGCCGACGCCAGCGTGGACGTTGTGGCGCACAGCGGCGCCACCATCTTTGGCTATGCGGCCGGCGTTGGCGTGGGCACCGGACAGTTCTCCGGCGGCGGCTCCGTGGTGATCAACGACATCGGCAATACCATCACCGCACGCATCGGTGGAGACCAGGCCACGATCACCGCCGGCGCCCTGCACGTGGCGGCCAGCGATGCCTCGCACATCAGCGCGGCGGCCGGACAGATCAACGCCAGCCTGGGGACGGGCGCGGTGGGCGCGGCCGTCAGCGTCAACGAGATCGGCAATACGGTCGAGGCCAGCGTGACCGACGCCGCCCTGTACATCGGCGGCGCGAACACGATCCGGGCCGACAACACGTCCCGGATCGACACGCTTGCTGCCTCGGCGGGCGGCGCGCCCAGTTTCGCTATCAATGGTTCCGCCGCCACGGCAACCATCGCCAACACCACGACGGCGCAACTGGTCAATGCCACGGCCGTGGGCGATACCCAGCAGTTGTCCGTGCTCGCCACCGACAGCGCGCTGATCCGTTCGCTGTCCGGCTCGGCCGCCGGCAGCGGCAGTGCCGCATTCGGCGCCGCCGCCACGGTCAACCAGATCGACAGCGTGACGTCGGCCGGCATTCACGGCGGCAACGTCGAGGCCGGCAACGTCACGGTGGCGGGCACCGCCGATGCGACCATCGACACGCTCGCAGCCAGCGGC